>DAOVTM010000042.1 GCA_030633145.1 Desulfobulbaceae bacterium | reverse complement strand
ACCGGTTGTATCAAATCAACAAAAATGATGGTTCAGCCCTGGTCACTCTTACCTATGATCAGACAGTGGAAGGAGTTGTCCAGAACGGACATCTTACTTCCATGGTGGATGATTCAGGAAACACCGTTTACCTCTACAATACAATATCTATATAAAACGTCAAAAACGGGGTCATGCAAAAACGGGGTCATCAAAAAAACGGGGTCAGGCTTGACTATTGGGTATTCGCATGGCTAAACAAGTTTCAAATGCACATTAGAGTTGTTGCCGAATAAAACTAACTAATTTTATGGATAAATTACTAAAATTCCATAAAAATTCTCCTTCAAAAATATGGATTGCCAGAGATAAAGCTCATAAAAACAAATTTTTCTACAAATTTTGCAATTTCCGAATATAAAAAAGCAATAAAAAACCCCTAAAAGGGGATCAAGATGCTTTTGCCCCCAGAGTGGGAAAAAGTTGGGCAGCCTGTTGTATTAAATTATTTTCTTAGGTAAATGAATACGTTGCCTTGTTAAACACTATTTCTTCCACTTGGTACTTTACGCATCACCTTTATAGAAAACAACACAGCATTATCAATACAAAAATGCGTTTGCAGGGACAGCAACAAAAAACATTGCTTCAATTTGCAAAAATTATTTAGCACTCACTTAATTGTTACCTTTGACTGTTCCTATGTAAATGAATACTGAAATTTCAAGATGATTTGTCGTGGCAACTCAACTTTGAAATTGCCGATCAGATGGCAAAGCCACTGATCTCTGACCTTGCACAGAGGGCAAGGTTTTCACTGTTAGAATAAAAAGAGAGGCGACAACTATCCTGACACAGGGGGATACTGCCGGTAGCTGGGCAGCTCATCCTCCATACTGCAAACACATCAAACCTGCAAATCCACCCTTAAAACTATAAAATGTCGAGGTCTGGGAGAGAGACAATAGTCATTTAAAAAATGCACTCCGCAAGAGCAAGCTGTTTGACAATGCAACAGTATTGTTGTAAGGTCGCATCATGAAAATGAATAGCCATTCAGATATTGACTCTCAAGAGTCAATAATTCTCGCTGATATTTACCAATTTCTTGCCTATACCATGGGCTACCCGGAACCAGAATTAATTGGTAATCCGTTCCTGGATGCCATGGAAAAGATGCTGGAAAACTATGGGATGCACAGCGAGCAACAGGATATTGATGCCTGGCGGCAATCGGAAAAGGATGAAGACCTGAGTGATACCCTGCAAATAGAATACACCCGTCTATTCATCAATGCAGTTCCAAAAATCATTGCCCCGCCCTACGCATCTTTCTATCTGGACGGCGACCATAACCTGCAAGGAAAGACAACTCAGAAAACCAGGGATTATTACCGCCAATACGGCTGCGACATAACTAATCCCCACGAGCCTGCCGACCACATTCAGCTTGAACTTGAATTCCTGGCCTCCCTGTGCCGGGACTATGAACTTGATGCCGAAGAAATGTTTCTCAAAACTCTTTTTCGACCCTGGTTCAAACAATTTTATAATAGAATCATTGAAGATCAGGGACACCCGTTTTATCGAGTGTCTGTACAACTAATTGATTATATCACCAAGGAGGAACAGTAAATGGCAATCAACCTGACCAGGCGGAAATTTCTCAAAACCGCCTCTATTGCCGCTGCGTCCGTACCCCTCAGCAAGGTAACAGCCCATGCTGAGGCTGGTGTCGTCAAAACTCCGCTCATTCCTAAGGGGAGTTTCAAGGACACCAAAACGGTCACCGGCGGCATCTGCGAGATGTGTTTCTGGCGTTGCCAGCTTGTGGGCAAGGTTCGTGACGGCGTATTAAAGAAAATTGAAGGCAATCCCAAGTCCATTGATAATGGCTCTGCTCTCTGTGCGCGGGGTAATGCAGGCATCAAGCTGCTGTACGATCCGGATCGGTTGAAGTACCCCATGAAGAACATGGGTAAGCGCGGCGAGCCGAAATGGAAGCGTATCTCCTGGGAGGAGGCTCTGGATGAGTGCGGTAAAAAACTGAAGGCCACTGTGGATAAACATGGCCCCGAGGGCATTGCCATGTTCCCGCATGGTGCTTCGGCAAAATATCCCATGCACTACTTTGAACATGTTGTCGGAACCCCAAATGTCTCTGAAGCTTCCTTCTTTCAGTGCCGTGGCGTGCGCGACTATGCCTGGCTCTCAACCATCGGTGCCGCCCCGGGTGAGCATGTGGACATGGCCAATGCCAAGGTGATCTTTGGCTTGGGCTGCCATTTTGGCGAGAACATACACGTCTCCCATACCAAGCGATACCTGAAGGGTCTGGAAAACGGTGCCAAGCTGGTTATCGTTGATCCCCGCTTCTCCGCCTCAGCCTCCAAAGCAGATATCTGGATGCAGATCAAGCCAGGTACTGATACGGCTATGCTTTTGGCCATGATGAATTACCTTGTTGAAAATAAAAAATTTAACGCTGAATATGTTGATGAATATGGCGAGGGATTTGATGAGTTCAAAGAAGCCATCAGCCCCTGGACCCTGGAAAAGGCTGCCAAGGAATGTGATGTGCCAGCCGCCCAGATCAAGGAAATTGCTGACCTGTTGGCAGCCAATGCTCCTAATGTCTCCATTCATCCCGGTCGTTTCTCAAGCTGGTATGGCAACGACTTCCAGCGTGGCCGCGCCCTGGCCTGCCTGGCTGGTCTGCTTGGTGCCTTTGGCGTTCCCGGCGGTTTTGTCAAGGGCATAGGCCCAGGTGGTTTCGGCAAGGTCAAGTGGGGTCATGGTCATGAGGCAATTAAGGCCCTGCACCGCGAGGCCAAGGTACATCATCAGTCGCCAGCCGGTACCCCGACGGATCTGATCCGCGACTGTGCCATTACCAGCAAGCCGTATCCCATCAAGTCATGCGTGGTCTGGGGACAGAACCCCATACAGACCATTCCTAATCAGCAGAAGACCATTGATATGCTCATGCAGATGGACTTTGTCATGTGTGTCGATGTCATGCCCACAGACATTACCATGTATGCAGACATCCTGTTGCCCGAGGCATCCTATCTGGAGCGCTACGACTATATTAAAAAGGGTACCCAGTGGGATCTCAGTGCTAAGCAACAGCAGTATGTCTCTGCCCGTATGCCTCTTGTTGAGGCTGAATTTGAGCGTAAAGATCAGGTTTACATCTGCAACGAACTGGCCAAACGTATGGGCAACGAAGAAGCCATTCCGGTACAGACCATTGAAGAGATGGTGGACAAAATTCTTGAGCCTGCCAGCCTCTCTATCAAAAAACTTAATGAAGAGGATGGTATCCACCTGCAGCCGGGTAAGGATCCCTATGGCGACTTCTTAGATATCAATTTCTTTAGCGAGGATCTGGTTGAACAAGGCTATCCCGGTGCGCCCACCTATGAGCCGATTCCAGATGTCCCCAAAGGGTACCTCCGGCTTCTCTTTGGCCGTTCGCCCCTGCATAGCTTTAATCGTACCCAGAATAATGCCTGGCTCCATAACGCTATGCCGGAAAACCCCGTTTGGATTCATGACAAGACTGCCAAACTTCTCGGCCTCAAGGACGGTGACCGCATCTCCATGGTCAACAGCGAGGGCGTAGAGTCCGGTACTACCTCCCATGTGAAGGTGACTCCTGGCATCCGTGAGGACTGTGTGTTCATTGCCCATGGTCATGGCACCCAAAACGCAGCAATGACCGTAGCCAAGGATGCCGGCATCGATGACCAGAAGCTGGTTACCATTCTGGCAGTGGATCCGGAGACCGGTTGTCACGGGATGCGGAACAACTTTATCAAGATTGTCAAAGCATAACAGTCGTGACAGAACAAAAAGATATTTACAGTTAAATCTGATGATAGACTAAGAGGTATATCAATATGCAATACGGTATGATTATCGATATCGACAAATGTGTGGGCTGCCATGCCTGCACCATAGCCTGCAAGGCAGAGTGGGAGGTTCCGGCGGAGTTCGGTCGGAACTGGATCCACCGCCTTGGCCCGGCAATGACCTCCGCCGGGATGTCCTACACCTGGTATCCGGGGCTGTGCAATCACTGCGATGAGCCGCCCTGCGTGGACACCTGTCCGGCAGATACGGTTACCATGGAGTTTAAGGATGCGGTAAGCGGTAAAACCACAACCATGGACGTTGCCGCAACCTGGAAGGACCCCTTTAATGGTACCGTCCAGATCGACAAGGAACGGTGTCTGGGCTGTGGAGCCTGTGCCGATGCCTGTCCCTACGATGCGCGCTACATCAACGAGGCCCTGGCCGACGACAATTCCGATGGCAAGGCAGACAAGTGTACCTACTGTATGCCGAGGGTGGCAGAGGGATTACAGCCCGCCTGTGTTCAGACCTGTCTGGCCGGAGCACGTATCTTTGGAGATCTTGATGATCCCAAATCCGAGGTTTCTGCCTATGTGAAGAAGGGTGCAAAAGGACTGACCTCCAAGGCCGTGAATATTGGTCCCAACGGTAAATATTATGGCACCAAGAAGGCGGATCTGGAACTGCTGCATGCCCAGGCTCCCCAGGAGATGCCCGAGGCATCACTCAAGCGTATCATGTTTGCCAAGATGGCTCAGTCAGCCAAGAAGCAGGCCAAGGGTATTGGCCTTGCCGGACTGGCAGGCGCGCTGGTGGTTAAATCCCTTTCTGAGGGTGAAGAGAAGTAAATTTTTCTTTAACCAGCGTTGAGTAATAAAAGCCCTGCTTGTCGATTTCGGCAACAGGGCTTTTTTATTTTAACAATTTTCTATGATCGCCACCCGGCATTGGTGTGTACAACAACCCTGCCAACTCATTTCCAGATTCCCAGGTAAACGCAGAATCAACACAATGACAAGCAACAAGTACAGCAATATTACCTCTCAATGCTTCATCAATGCCCCCTTTGACCAGCTCCACAAAGGAGACCTGCTGCCTCTGTTCCTTGACAACCGGTTCCAGCCGGAAATCGGTCTGGAGGGAAACAGTCTCTGGAAGGAACCAGAGAGCCAATTCCAAAAAATCGCGCAACAATTCCAGGAAAGAGACCTGCAATGCACCTTGCACGCTCCCTTTTTTGACCTCTCACCCGGTGGTTTTGATAAACGGGTAGTGGAGGTCACCAGGGAAAAACTGGGCAGAGCATTTGACCTGCTAACGGTCTTCAAGCCCCAGTCCATTGTCTGCCACCTCGGCTTTGAGGAGAATAAACACCGTAACAAATTCGACCAGTGGCTGGAAACCGCCCTGGAAACCTGGAAAGGGCTGCTTAAAGTTGCTGCCAAAAGCAACACCCTCGTTATGTTTGAAAACACCTACGAGATCAGCCCGGATGTACACAAAATCCTTTTTGAGGAACTTGATGCGCACAATAATAATCTCGGTTTCTGCATGGACACCGGCCATTTAATTGCCTTTGCTGGCACCAGCTGGCAGCCCTGGCTGGATCAGCTCCTCCCCTGGCTCGGCCAGCTCCATCTCCATGATAATGATGGCCAGGGGGACAATCATATTGCCCTTGGTGAAGGTATTTTTGACTTTCAGGAGCTGTTTGGATTTCTTAACAACAAACTGCGTCCCCTGCTGACCCTGGAACCGCACAGTAAGGAAGATTTGTGGCTCTCTCTGGAGTATATCCGCACTACAGGATTGTTCCACCCGCTCCCTGCCGTCCCTGGCTAGCATTGTCACAGAGTCCCACTGATCCCAGGTAGCGGCCGGGACAGGATAGCAAATACTGGTTTATATAAAATCAATGGAGAAAGAAGATGAATACAATAGTTACATGCCAAAACTGTGCTGCGAAAAATAGAATCCCAGCAGATAAGCAACACCTGACCGCAAAATGCGGCAAATGTGGCAGCCGGTTACCTGCAACCTCTGGAACCGTGCTTGAACTCAATGACCAAATTTTCCAACAGACCATCAACAGCACCGGTCTGCCGATTATGGTTGATTTTTATTCGCCAACCTGCGGACCCTGTCATGCCCTGGCACCGATTATTGAACATCTTGCCCAACAATTTGCGGGACGAGCTGTAATCTGTAAGATTGATACCAGCCGTCATCAGCAAACTGCGGCACAGTTTCAGATCCGAGGGGTGCCAACACTGATCTTTTTCAAAGATGGACAACAGATTGATCAGGTGGTTGGGGCAGTGCCTGGACAGGAACTTGAGCAAAGGCTGAACAGCCTTCTGTAATATAAAGATGAAGAGAATTGTACCATAATAACCATGGCTATGATCAATATCAGTTCAGTGCGGCAGCATACCCTGCACCTCTTGGACAAGATCGTTCCGGGCAAAGGTATTGAACTGCTCTCCTATAAGCGTGACCGCTCAATAGCGGTCATCAAGCTGCAAGGTGAACTGTATTCGATTCAAGAAAACGGCTTTGCAGTTCAGGAGGTTTCAGTCAACAAAAAACAACTTTCCCGAACACTGAAGACCATGATCAAGCGGGAATTCCCCCGCAGCCGCAAGGTAAGAGTGGTCAAACTCAGTGATGCGGCAGAGCTGGATCGACACCGGCCCAAAATCTAATTATTGCTGTTTGGACAGGTTATGCTGCATCTGAGCCTGCGCCTTTTGCAGAGCCTGCTGGATGGTCTGCACCAGGAGATAGGCATCGGAAACAGAGAGGACGATCCTATTGGAAATACTCGCATGTTCCGGCATGGCACGATGGTGATTACCGAATTCAATCAGCACGTCTCCTGTTCCAGCATAAACATTGAAAACATCCCGATATACATATTCAAGTTCAGGTTGAACATGAAACTGGATAGTGGGCTGCTGTTCTTCTTTTTTTTCCTCTTCGCTCATTCTTCACTCCATTGATAAAAATAGTATTCAGGATTCTGATCAAGACAGATACAACACCTTAAACTGTCCCGGCACCAAGGTCATCCCTGGGGCATTGGTTGAGTTCTGGATTGTGCTATCCAAAACCCTGGTGGCAGGCATCCCGCCGGTAATGACCTTGGTACTGCATTTTGTGTTGCGGACTGGACCCATGAACAGCCCGGAGGCGACTCCACCGGCGACCCCCGGGTTATCGCCCATGCTGGTCGGCATGGTCGTGCCGACATTATGGGAAGGCATGAACATGATAAGATGTTTCATGGATGCCGTAGAAGGAATTGCCGTAGCCTTCATGGCCGTATTGGGATAGGGTATCGGTATCGGCGACGGTGAAGGTGGTGCCGGTGTAAGACAGGTATCCGGAAAGGCGAAATCCATGCCTGGCATGGAACAGTTTGCAAACATTGCTATCTCCTCTTTTTATAACTGATGCATTTGTTAAAATATGTTCTCTGGTTCCCAGATAAGCGGAGACTTCGAACTCCAGCTTGAAAACCCTACTCTTTTGTTTTCACCCCATCAAGATCTTCTCTCCATCAATCTTGGTACATTTTTTACTGTTCAGTATGGTATGTTCCGCATCCATGGCATGTAACCCCTTAGCAGTGCGGGTGATCTGCCCGGCCTTGACCATGTCATGATCTTCGGTGGATCTGATATACCCCTTAAACCGGTCAATCACCTGCCGAGCCATGGTATTTATCAGCTCACTGATCAAACGGACGGTTGTATAATTGGCATGGAGTTCTTTTCCCTTTGCAGTAATCTTCTCGTAAGCGATGATAGCCTCATCACTCTTATGGATGACCCTGTTTGAAAAAAAGTTGACATTTTGTGCCGCAAGCGAAACAGTATCACTGGAATGGATATTCAGTCCACCCCGGTTGACCTGGATATCCGTATCACCGGGAAAGGACATTCTTGTCTTTTGGCTGGTCGGTCGGGCAAGGATAGCAAGAACATACGCTGTTGCGCCTCTGTTTTCCGAACAGAGAACAATATCTCCGGCTTCTGGATCAACAAGACAGGAGAATGCCCGTTTTGCCTGCACCATCTTACCGTTGATGTTGAGCAAGACCGACACCCCGGGTTCAACTGCGATTACCGTACATTCCCGCATATCAGCATTTATATCTGTATGAATCGGGATTATTTTTTCAGCTACACTGTTCATTATACCCCCCATAGTTCCGACTTGAGCCGTTTATCATCGGTTCCCCTGGCCAGCGACTTATTGGAACCAGACCATATTGTTCGTTCATCATCCACCCGGTGCAGATTTGCCATAAACAGGTTGGCATTAAAAAAATTCGAGTTTTTTATCTTTGCGTGCGAGAGGTCGGCATAGGTAAGATCGCATTCCTTAAAAATGGAGTCCTCTGCCCGCACCCCTTCCATCTGTGCCTGATAGAGATTGGCCGATGAAAAATCCGTTTTAGTCAATGTGGCGTTTTGCAGACTGGCCAGCTTCATATTGGCGTTGACAAAGCTGGAACCGGTCAATTCGGCCTCGTAAAAATTTGCCAGTTCAAGCATGGCATTGTCAAAGAGCGTTCCTTCGCAGGTTGCCTGGGTAAATCCGCCTTGCTTGAGCTGTGTCCGGCAAAAATTACAGTTATTTAACGAACATTCCCGGAACTGCACCTGGGTCAGATCCATATCACTGAAATCCGTTCCATTCAGGGTCGCTCCATTAAAAAGTGAGAGCTTAATTATTGCGCCCTTAAAAACCGTGTTTGCAAACTCGCATTGGTAAAAGGTTGTCTTATAATGGGTTGACCGGGAAAAATCAGCAGCCTCCATCTTGCTGCTGGTAAAGACAACCGTATCAAGGTTGGTGCCGACAAACAGGGCATTGGTCAGGTTGGCCTCCACAAAGATACACATTCCCGTAAGCACGGCTTCGGTAAAATCCGCCCCGACCATCTCCGACTTGATAAATTTCACATATTCCGGCTTGATTCCCTTGAAATTCGCTTTTTCCAGGTTGGTGTTATTAAACAGGGTTTCATTGAGATCCGCCTGAACCATAATACCATTTTTAATCGAACAGTCGCTGAAAATCGCCTCTTTCAGGTTTGCGCCGCTGAAATCACAGTCATCAAAACAGATTTTGTTAAAGATCCCCCCGGATAGATCAACGCCTGTGCAATCCATGCCTGAAAAATCTTCATCAGAATAGAATTCTCCTCCCTTGACCGCCTGTGACAGTTCTTCTCCGGTCATTGCTGAGTCCTCCAGTGTTCAATAAGGGTTGCATCGAGATTGGAGCCGGTGAGATCAGTGTCCTTAAACTTGGCCCGCAACACGTCAACGCCATGCAGGTTGGCCTTATGCAGTGATGCCTGGGTCAGGTCGGCCTTGGTCAGAGATCCCTGATCCAGGTTGATGTTGTCCAGTCTGGCCTTGCGCAGGTTAGCCTTGCGAAACTGAGCGTTCTTTGCCCGGCCATGGGAGAGATTCGCTCCGGAAAGATTTGTGGAAGCGAAAAAACCATTTTCCATATTGGCATAGCTGAAATCGGTGTTGCTCATATCCATATTCTGAAAGTTTGCCTGCTTGAGATGCGCCCCCTTAAAAGAAAGATTCAAGGAAAGATTCTCGGTACTGGATTTTTCAGGATCAGTGGCTACAAAACAGGCGGATTCAAGGTTGGCCTTATCAAAGCAGAGCGAGTTCAATGAGGTGTCAACAAAGGCGCAGTTATGCAGAATTGCTTCAGAAAAATTACAGTCGGTTATAGTACATTGCAAAAATGAGGAGGTGTTCATGTTTGTTTGATGAAAACTAGCTCCGATAATCGTCAGTTTAAGAAACAAAACCTTGGGGATTTTCGCTCGAGTAAAATTAGCCCGGTCAATGACGATCTCCAGGGCTTCAATCTCCTCAAGATCGGCTCCGGTAAAATTGGCATCGGTAAAATCCCCTTTGGACAACTTTGCAGATGTAAACCTTGCATCGGTAAAGTCAGCCCCTTGGGCGTGAACCGCACCGACATTTGCCTCATCAAAATTTGCCCCGGTACAATCCGCCTCTGCAAAGACCGCCCGTGCCAGGATGGCTCCGGAAAAATTCACCCCCTTGAGGACAGCTCCCGTAAAGTTCACCTGTTCAAGAAAGGCGTTGCTCAGATCAATGCCCGAGAGGTCTTCTCCTGATAGATCAAGGCAGGCCCAGTCGCCTTCGGAAACATCTTCACCCAGTGTAACCGCCTCAAGAAACCGAGCCTTTACCTCTTCTACGGAATCCTTATGCGGGGAAAGCCCCTCATCCATGAAATGAGCCGCCATGATATAGCCTTCCCGGAAGCCCTTTTCCGCTTCGACCAGCCCCGCTTCAACCTGCTGGCTGGTGGTTGCCATTACTTCATTAAGCTGTTCTTCCAACTCTTTTGTCTTTTCAGGCTCAATATCCATGTCCTTCATAGTCTGCAACTGCTGCATGGCCTGCATGATCTGCGGATCAATCTGCGCAGTTTGCTCCTTTATGGTCTCCACATCAATACGGGGCAGAGGGGCTTTGACCTTTTTAGTACCGTCCAGGTCAATGTCGTCAAATGCCTGCAAACTCTCTTCGACCTTCTTTTTCGCCTCTTCAAGGGATTGTACCTCGTCGGATCCTTCCGAACCCATAGCTCTTTTTGCCTGTTCAATCTGGAGGTTAAGGGTCTTAACCTGTTCGGCCACCTGCTCCTTTGCCTTGTCAATCTCCTTAGCGGCAATCTCCTTGGCCTCTTTTTCTTTTTTACCGGAAAACTCCTCCACCGCCTCCATGATCTCATCGATCTTGTCAAAGGAGAAGTCCTTCATGTCCAGTTTTTTGAGATCATTGGCAGTAATACCGGGCAAGATGGACTCCAGCTTGTCATTTAACTGTTTTACATCAGCATCAGGTTCCGCATCCTCCCCTGCCTTCATCATCTTTCTAATATCAAGCCCACCCTGCTTGCCCGGCATCTTTTCTCTGGCATCATCGGGAATATTGTCCCATGCCTCATCCGGGATGTCTATATTCTCCATATTTGCCTCAGCCTGGAGGATGGCCTCTTCGATCTTCTCGTCTGCCATCTTCTGCATGGCCTCGGCCTTGGCATCTATATTATCGGCCAGGGGGCTGTCCTGCTCTCCTTCCAGGGCAGATGCCATTAACAGTTCCATGGCCGATTTATGCCCTTCCGGGATCAAATCCCGGGTGTTCATATTCTTGAGCAAGTCGTCGTCGCTGTCCCGCCGTTTCTGCAACGCCTGGCGGTAGTACTCCTGGGAGCGGGGTTCATCCGCCCTGTCTTCATAACCGCAGAGAACCTCGGTAATGGTCTCCGCCTCATCGTCTTCTACCTCCATCACACCCCGGAAGATAAGAACGCCAAGTAGTTTCTCAGGAAAAAACCAGATGGTATCCAGGTGCAGGGGAAGCTCTTTGAAGAGTACCTGTTCTTCTTTAATCTCGTTAAGAAAACAGCGTGGATAGAGACCGGGAAAGGTACCTGAAATAAGCGGAATATCCGGGTGCAGGTTGTGAAGGGAATAGGATTCCTCACCTGTATAATAGCCCTTGATCCACTGATCTTGCGGGGCGCAGAGAAAGGATTTCCAGTCATGGTCACCAGGATAGCCGGGAAAAAACTTCTGCTTATAATCGGCATCGTAGGTTCCCTGGTACTGCGTCCGCTGAGGAAGCACGGGCGGCAGGGGAGCAAAACCGGCTGGATCGGGTTGTGCGCCCTGGGAGGCGACAATATGGTTTGGGTCTTCAACGCTGGGCAGCAGACCGTCATTATAGCCGATCCCGTCAGGGTTCTTTTTGTACCCCTTGCCGCCGAAGGCATTGCTGTATTCCAAATCCATGGACTGGATATCCTTTGCCCTGGATGGTATCCCGTTCTGCCACTGCCTCGACCCGAAAATATAAAGGGTCTTATCAGAGTTGTTGAGCTTGACCCTGACCTTACCGCCAGGAACCGGCTGCTGGCCTGGAGCAAAAAACTTGCCGGAAACCAGGAATTCACCGTTGGGTTTGGGCATTCCCATGTCCGGCATCGGGCTTTCCCCCATGCATTCGAACATGTCTTTGAGATAATGGATGTCAAGAAGCTCTTTGCCGGTCTGCAGGTTGATGCCCAGACTGGCTGAGACTGTGAAATAGAAAGTTCTGTCCTGCTCCAGCACCTGGTGGTTGAAGCTGAGCTGTAATGGTCTAATTATTTTCATATTTATAGGAATAATTTTATGTTGGCCATAGCAACACTACTATCTGTTTTTTCCAGCTTGGCAAAGACTTTTTTGAGGTCAACCTTTTTTGAGAGCCATAGACCGGTCTCAGTGGCCGCACCACTGTTTTTCACAAGGAACTCCATCATTATTACCATCCATTTTAGTTCCTGGACAATTGCGCAGATAAAATTTTGCTTCTGCACATGATGTCATTTCAGAACAATATATTTTGCCTCTGCATTTATACCTTCCATCAACCTTTACTTTCTTTACAGACACAGGCTGAGAGTTTGAAATATGCGAGGATGCTCCTCCGGCAGGCACAAGCAGTGTTCCAGAGTAAGCAATAAGGATACCAAGCATTGATATAAAAAAAGGTTTTGCTGCAACTTTCCAATGTACAAAAAGAAAAATAAATGAAACAAGGGGCAAAAACATGCAGCTAAGACCCCATATAACACCAATACGAAATGTTGCTATAAGATAGCCAAGGCTGCCAATTAAAAATATAACAAATCCTGATACAAGCAAAATCGTGCTTAATGTACTGTTACCAACCTGATGTTTATATCGGTTTTTTAACGATTGGACAAAATCTGAAAAAGAATCAATGGATATTTTTTGAGCAACACCGGCTTTCCAAGAAGTAAACTTTGCTTGTTCTTTCTTTTCTTGCTCGTCTGCTTTTGTGCTGTTAATTTTATTTAAATTAATATTGTTGATTCTTTTAATTTCTTCCTGTGTAAAACTCTGTACATGATATGACTTTCCGTCGTACACCACTTCCAGATTTTTTATCCGGGCAAGATCATAGGTCACGAGTAGGCTATTATCAGTACATATAACCTGATTATTTTTAATTTCTAAATAATTACAACCTATCTTCTCTTCTCCATCATCAGGCAACAAGTAAAACTCTGTTGTCGCAAATGTTGCTGTTACCAGTAACAGACTAATGATGAATCCCCAGACAAAATGTGATTTACACTTTCTGACAATGTTCATATTATATTTATCTCTAATAGGATTAATTCTCGTTACGATAAATTGGTTTTTTTCAAGCCTAAGTACCAGCGCACAATTAACTTAACATTTTGTTGTCGATGAATGTAGCTCATGTAGATCCAATCCAATACCAACGACTATAATGTTAAAATAATTATGCTTGGGTACTTAACTTTTGAACTCAGGGGCGAGCAGGGTTTGCACCACTGACTTATAATTTACCTGTGTCTTTGGCAGCAAGGATGAACTCCAGAAAACCGCACTGCCCGCTCGTCCCTTGCTGTACTTTGTTATGACATTTTATTCGTCTGCAAAAATTCTTCTACAATGTGTTTTGATAATAATTTTTTGATGATCCAACCAAATACCCCCGTGATAGCAGCCGTGATAATGAACATAAATATTTTCATTATCGTCATCATTCTTGTAAATTCTACAGGTATTTGCTCTTCAGACAATCCCTGTGACATAGGGTCAAAAAAAGATAATTGTATTACAAAACCTCCAAGAGCGAATAAAATACCAAATCCAAGAATGAAAATGAATGTCTTTCGTACCCAGTTCTTTCGTTTTAACAGACCTATTGAAGTGGCAAGTGTTGCTGTTGTAAGAAAAAACATGAATAAAAAATAGAACTGAAAGTGTTCAAAAAGAAACTTGGCGAAAAAAGGCATGTCTTTAAATTCATCTTGATTGTTAAATGCTTCTTGCATTTCTGCCATAGGAAACATTGTGGTTATCATGATGTTTTGTAATAAAGTAATAAGAGTACCAAATCCTGTAGCTGCAATGAAAATCCATGCTACTACAGTTACAAAAATTGATTTTTGGGTTTCATTTTCTTTTATTACCATGTTTTTCCTAAATTATTCTGTTTTATAAATTCTTCATTTCTATGGGTGGTCTTGAGGGTATAACGCTTGAGGTAACCTTTATGTTGATAGTTGGCACAACTATCTGAAGTATCGTTTAAAACAGTATGTTTTTAAAATGTCGTGAATTTGTTATTAAATCAGCCATTATCGAGTAACGGGTTTATGCTCACGAAACTCGCAACATATTCACCGGAAAAAAAGAACGTACCGGAACGTTTGATAAACCAATGAACTGTGAGTGAGGCACTTAGGCAGGAATTACCGAAACCTTTTTTCTCCCCGGTGTAGTGCCTTGTTAGAAATTTCGACGTATTGAAGAGTGAATCCGTATGAATTTGCGGTTGTTTTAGCAGCAATTTTCGATTGCTTTAAATATTCATGAATTGAGGTACTCTTCTCAGAAAGGTGTTTCTGAATTCTATATTTTTCTTTAAGCAATTCTGATTGAATCATTTTACGTCCTCCTCTGCAAATAGCTCACGCGGTGTAATTATTTGAGGTGTTGACAAACCAAGACGACCATTGATAATTTGTATATGCTTTCTTTTATTTGCATTAGCAAGATGATTACAATTCCATATAAAAAGGTAATCGATGTCATAAAAGCTTGCATATGCAAGATGAACGGCATCACCTATAAGTGTTTTGGGCATGATATAATTATCGATATAAAATTCAATAATTTGCTCAAGATCATCTGAGAATGGAAGTATCGAAACCTTTGAAACAAATCCAATAATTTTTTCTTTTTGCGGATAATCTCCAGCATTCAATTCCTCTATGACAGAATCTGATACAAAAACGTCATAGTT
>DAOVTM010000004.1 GCA_030633145.1 Desulfobulbaceae bacterium | reverse complement strand
TTACTGGTCGGAACGAGAGGATTTGAACCTCCGACCACTTGACCCCCAGTCAAGTGCGCTACCAGACTGCGCCACGTTCCGATATTTTTGAAGAAGTGTTTAACACTTTTAGCATCATAGGGACGACACTGTCAACAGCTTCTTTACTTTTATGATTCTTTCTAAATAATTAATTATTCTTTGCCCGATGACTCAACTCCAGGAAAGGATTATAGTGGCGAAAAATAACTGTCAACTATTTCCTGCAGCTCCTGTTTAACCGCCTTGAGTCCCTGAATTTCTTTATTAGTATTCACATCAGCCGATTTCGGTTTTTCCTGAGTGGGTAAGTTGGTTTTCTCCCCGCTCTCCTTGAGCAAGCGTCTTGCCCCGGCAATAGTATAGCCTTCATCATGGAGCAGGGTGCGTATCCGCAACAGGTTGAGAACATCTTTTTTACGATACAAGCGCTGCTTTGACGGTGCGCGCCGAGGTTTGAGGATCTTGAACTCGGTCTCCCAGTAACGCAGAACATGAGGATCAACGCCAACAATGGAGCTGACCTCTCCTATACGGAAGTAAACTCTGTCCGGTATTTCGTTAGTTCTGGTTTGGCTGTTTTTCACTCTGACCGCGTATTGTTCATCAGGATTTATTGCTGGTGGCTCAAATTCTCCTTGTGGAACCGACTGTTCCCTTACGCGCTGAAATCTACTCCGCTCACTGGTTCAGCAACTCCCGAACTCGCTTGGAGGGACGGAAACTCACCATCTTACGCTTGGTAATCATCATCGATTCACCAGTACGGGGGTTGCGTCCACGCCTGGGAGCCTTATCTCGAACCGTCAGGGTACCGAACTGAACAAGTTTCAACGATTCACCGCTGACCAGGGTACCCTTCATGGTGGCAAAGATTCCATCTACTATATCAGCCGCCTCTCGCTGGGACAGGCCAAGCTTTTCATTGACAGCCAGGGCAAGCTCTTTACGGGTAACATTTTTCTTCTCTTCAGTTTTTTTAGCCATTTTTCATCCCTCCCGATATCTGCCTTTGAATCGTGACATCAGGGTGTTTACAAGTTTATTATGAAAACCATCAACAGTTGCATCGTCAAGGGTTTTTTCTTCTGACCGATAGGTTACGCTCAGGGCTACACTCTTCATACCCTTTTCCATTTTTTTACCAGTGTAAACGTCAAAGATGTCAGCGTAAACAACATTTTTATTTTTCTGCTCAATGAGTGCTTCCAACACATCACCTGCTGGAACAACTTCAGGTACCAGCAAAGCAATATCACGTTTTATTGAGGGATAGCGTGCAAGTCGTTTGAAAGATTTTGCAATCCTTGGAAGCTGCGGCAACAGTTCAAGATCAAGTTCCAGAAAAAAGACAGGCTGCTTGAGAGAAAAAGCTCGTGCCGTCTTACGACTTATTCGGCTGAGAATACCCAGCTGCTGATCGCCATCCATTATTCGAATAAAGGTATCTGGATCGCTATACGGCTGCTGGTTCTTACTGTCTGCGATAAATTGAATGGAACCGGAAGTTCCTTCCAGGCGTAATGATTGAAACAGGTTTTCCGCAGCCCCCTTCATATCAAAGATGTCTGCTCTGTCCCCTGCAAAGTAGAGGGAACCGCCACTTGGATACCGTTGCCCGCTCATCACTGCACACAGTTGGTACCGTTCTTCAGGCTGGGCATCTTCTGCGACAAACTTAAAGACCTTGCCAATCTCAAACATTCGTATATCAGACTGCTGGAAGTTGATGTTGCGACGGATATTTTCCAACATTCCCGGCAACAGCATGGTACGCATCACTGCCTGATCTTCACTCAGAGGGTTGAGCAGGCGAACTACTTTACGACGGGAATCACCTTCAGCAAGACCCATCATGTCACTGTGCTTATCGCCAACAAAGGAGTAATTGATAACCTCATAGAATCCCTGCGCTGTAAAAACAGAGACAACATCCTGCCTGAGCTGACGAAGTGGGTCACGCTGGGGATAGTCCATGGTGATAGAGGGCAGCGTGGTTGGGATCTCGTTATAGCCAACCAGTCGAGCGATTTCCTCCACCAGGTCAATCTCACGCTCAATGTCAATACGAAAGGAGGGAATAATGACCTGGAGGACATCGGTACCACTGACAGTAAACTCAATGGTTCGCAGGTAATCTGCCACCTGCTCTGAGGTAAGATCAATTCCAAGTAGCTCATTAACACGCTGTACCCGCAAGGGTAGCTGGAGCAATTCTTTTTGACCTGGGTACTCGTCAACACCGTTTGCTGTGATCTGGGCTTCGGCAAGCTCACACATCAACTGCACGGCCCGTTCCATGGCATTGCTCACTCCATCGGGGTCAACTCCCCGTTCAAAACGATACGATGCCTCAGAGGGCAGGTTCAGAGTGCGGGCAGTACGACGGATGGAGACTGGATTAAAACAGGCCGCTTCCAGCAGGACTTGCGTTGTCGTCTCTGTGACCTCGGAATCCAGTCCACCCATGACTCCAGCAACCGCAACTGGTTTTTCCGCATCACAGATCATGAGCGTTGCAGGATCAAGTTCCCGTTCAGTGTCATCCAGAGTGGTAAAGGTCTTTTCGTTTTCTCTGGGGCAGCGAACCACAATCGCCTTACCTGCAAGTGTGGAAAAATCAAAGGCATGGAGTGGCTGTCCATACTCAAGCATGATAAAGTTGGTAATATCAACAATATTATTGATAGGCCGCATTCCCACTGCCAGCAACTGCCGCTGCAACCACCAGGGGGATGGCTTGATCACCACATTGGTCAGTTTTCGAGCCGCATACCTTGGGCAGAGTTCCGGCTCTTCAATGGTGACAGTAAAATCAACCCCGCTGCCGTCCAGAGTAGGAACTTCTTTGACTGGCGGTTTGATTTTCTGGTTTGTAAAACCGGCAACTTCCCTGGCAATTCCAAGAACACTGGCACAATCAGGACGATTAGGGGTCAGGTCAATCTCGACCATGGTGTCATCAAGCTCAAGCACCTCTTTAAGGGAACGGCCTGATTCTATAGATGAATCCAGTTCCAGGATACCGGCATGATCCTCACTGATACCCAGCTCCTTCCAGGAACAGAGCATTCCCATGGAGACCTCGCCCCGCACCTTGGCCTTTTTAATCTTATGACCCCCGGGTAAAACAGAACCCGGTCTGGCAATGGCGGTAACAAGACCCGCACGCACGTTGGGTGCTCCGCAGACTATAGGAACTGTAGGAACAGTCTCATCTCCAACTTCAACCTCACAGAGGGTCAAACGGTCGGCATTGGGGTGCTTCTTCACGGAGATGACCCTGGCAGTGACAATATCATCAAGCCCTGCGTAGAGTTGTTCTACCACATCAACCTCAAGGCCGAGCATGGTCAAACGCTCTGCCAGCTGAGCCGAATCCAATCCATCAGTGGAGATATATTTACTGAGCCAACTAAGGGTAAACTTCATGGAATTTTATTGTACCAGAAAGGAGTTATTAAAACTGTTCCAGAAACCTGAGATCATTTTCATAGTAGAGGCGGATATCGTCAATGCCGTATTTGAGCATCGCAATACGTTCCACCCCGAGACCAAAGGCAAAGCCGGAAAACTCGTCCGGATCATAGCCCACCATGGTCATCACCTCTGGATCAATCAGACCGGCACCAAGGATTTCCAGCCAGCCGGTACGCTTACAGACTCGACAGCCTTTTCCGCTGCAAATTACGCAGGCAATGTCAACCTCGGCACTGGGTTCGGTAAAAGGGAAAAAACTGGGACGGAAGCGAAGGGGCAGATCACCTTCAAACATCCGCTGGGTAAAGGCGGTTAATACTCCTTTGAGATCGGCAAAGGAAACCTTGCGATCAACTAGAAATCCCTCTACCTGGTGAAACATGGGGGTATGAGTGATATCGGAATCACAGCGATAGACCTTGCCTGGTGCGATATAACGAAGGGGCGGATCCCGGTCTTCCATGATCCGCGCCTGCATGGGAGAGGTATGAGTTCGCAGCAAGATGGAATCAGAGACATAAAAAGTGTCGTGCATGTCCCTTGCAGGATGATGTTTGGGGATATTGAGTGCTTCAAAGTTGTAGTAGTCGGTCTCTATATCCGGCCCTTCAGCCACAGCAAATCCCATCCCCTCAAACACCGCACAGATCTCTTCCATAACCTGGGTGATGGGATGGCACTTGCCAAAACCTATGGTACGACCAGCCAGACTCAGATCCATATCCGCAGCTACTGCGCCGCCACCGGATTCCAGTTTCTCCTTGCTGTCAGCAAAGAGATCCTCTACACCTTTTTTGATGGTATTGGCAAGTTGTCCCAGTCGGGGTCGATCCTCTTTTGCGACCGAACCTAACTGCTTCATGGTACTGGAAAGCAAGCCCTTTCGGCCAAGATATTTGACTCGGAACGCTTCCAGCCCTGCCTTATCGCTGATCCTGCACAGTGCCTCTTCAGCCTCGGCCTTCAGCTGTTGCAGGCTGTTTTCCATTACAGCCCGGCCGCCTTGACAACCCTGGTAAACGCTGCGGGATCAACTATAGCGAGATTCGACAGAACCTTACGGTCAAGATCAATTCCAGCCTGTTTAAGTCCATGAATCAACTTGGAATAGCTGGTTTTATTCAAATTTGCCGCAGCTGTGATGCGAGTAATCCATAAACGACGAAAATTTCGCTTGTTGGTTCGACGATCACGATAGGCATAGCTTAAGGCACGGTCAACCGCCTCTGTAGCTGTGCGATAGAGACGGCTTTTTCCACCTCTGTATCCCTTGGCTCTTTTCAGGACTCTATTTCTTCTCCGGCGGGCCTTAAACCCGCGTGTTACGCGTGGCATGAGTATTCTCCAGTTTTCTGCTATACATGGTATCCCTGCTCTGTTACGATAGAAGGGATTAAAAATAAATCTTGTTAAAAAATCCAGCCTGCAAATCCAAACTACAGGTAGGGCAGCATACGCCTAATCGCCTTAACATCAGACGAAGCTACAAGGCCGCTCTTGCGTAGTTTCCGCTTTCTTTTAGTAGATTTTTTGGTCAAAATATGCGAGGTAAACGCCTTGCTGCGGCGAATCTTGCCGGTACCGGTAGCTTTAAACCGTTTGGCAGCCCCTCTGTTGGTTTTCATTTTCGGCATGATACTTTCTCCTTCTGCTGACAGGCTCACGCCTGATGATATCACATTAATATACGAACTAATCTACTTGATCTTGATCTGAACCTCTATTTTGTCGGCCCGACAAACATCACCAGTTGCCGACCTTCCATCTTGGGTTCCTGGAGGATAATACAATCCTCACGCAGTGTATCGGCAATTCTCTTAATCGCATCCATACCAACGGACTGGGCATAGATAATTTCCCGGCCACGAAAGCGCATGGTCACTTTAACCTTGTTTTTCTGGCTGAGAAACTTTTTGATCTTCTTGATCTTGAAGTTGAGGTCATGGGTCTCGGTCTTGGGCCGAAATTTGATCTCCTTGGTCTCAATCACAGTCTGTTTTTTCTTGGCTTCCTGCTGCTTTTTCTTCAGCTCGTACCGGTACTTATCATAATTCATTATCCGACATACCGGTGGCTTGGCCTTGCCTGAAACCTCAACCAGATCCAGACCCTGATCATAGGCCATTTCAAGTGCTTTCGCAGCTGATATAACACCGATCTGTTCACCTTCAACACCCACAAGGCGAACCTCTGGGTATCTGATTGCCTCGTTTACCTTAGCCTTAATTTCCCGCTTCTGGGGAGGTCTCCTGCCTCTGCGTTTAATATCCGTTCCTCCTGATAACCTTTTTTACCTTCAGCCTTTCACCTTAACCAACTTCATCCCCGCATTCTCGTTTGACCATCTCGATAAAATCAGATACCGACATGGGGGGCAGATTCTTACCACTGCGCAGACGAACGGTCACGGTTGCGTCTTCTTTTTCGCGTTCACCAATAATAAGCATATAGGGTGTTTTCATCATCTGCGCTTCCCGGATCTTATAGTTGAGCTTTTCATTGCGCAGATCCTTTTCCACCCGAACACCGGCCTGGCGCAACGAGGAAAAAACCTTCTCGCAGTATGATGCCTGGTCATCGGTGATATTCATTATCCTGGCCTGTTCCGGGGACAACCATAGGGGAAAGGCTCCGGCATAATGCTCGATCATCACGCCGATGAACCGCTCAAGCGATCCCATCAAAGCCCGATGGATCATGATGGGTTGATGTTCAGCACCGTCAGCACCTGTATAGGACATCCCGAACCGCTCCGGCAGGTTGAAATCCACCTGGATGGTGGAACACTGCCAGGATCGTCCCAGTTGATCCTTGATCTTGATATCAATCTTGGGGCCGTAAAAGACCCCCTCGCCCGGGTCAAGTTCGTATTTCAGCCCCTTTTTCTCCATGGCATGTTCCAAAGCCACAGTGGACATCTCCCAATGCTCGTCACTACCCACATATTTTTCCGGCCTTGTGGAGAGATATACATCATAATCGGAAAATCCAAAGGTCTTGAGAATATGAAGGTTGAGATCAATAATATTAAAGATCTCCTCTTCCAACTGATCGGGGCGGCAGAAGATATGGGCATCGTCCTGGGTAAAGCCGCGTACACGCATCAAGCCGTGTAAAGCACCTGTACGCTCATAGCGATAGACTGTACCCAGCTCACACCAGCGGATGGGAAATTCCCGGTAACTGTGCTTGTCCGCATTATAGATCCCGATGTGGAAGGGGCAGTTCATCGGTTTTAACTGATAGGCCACCTTGTCGATCTCTATGGCCGAGTACATATTCTCGGCATAAAAATCGAGATGTCCCGAGGTCTTCCACAGATCCTGGCGGGCAATATGGGGGGTGTAGAGAAGTTCGTATCCGTTCTTATAATGCTCGTCCTTCCAGTAATCCTCAATGATACGCCGTAAACGAGCCCCTCTGGGCTTCCAGAGAATCAATCCAGGGCCAACTTCATCCTGGATGGTAAAGAGTCCCAGCTCCTTACCAAGCCTGCGATGATCCCGCTTTTTGGCCTCTTCCAGCCGATTCAGGTATCGTTTCAGCTCTTTTTTATCAAAAAAGGCTGTACCATAAAGACGGGTGAGCATGGCATTTTTTTCATTGCCACGCCAGTAGGAACCGGCAACCCGCAGGAGCTTGAAGCTCTTCAGCCAGGAGGTGTCTGGGATATGTGGGCCACGGCAGAGATCCGTAAATTCTCCCTGTTGGTAGAGAGATACCGATTCGGTATCATCGTCCATATCATTAAGCAGCTCAACCTTATAGTTCTCACCCTGCTCCTCAAAATACGCAACCGCCTCAGACCTGCTCAGTTCGCGCCGTGTAAAGGGCTGTCGAGCCTTGACTATTGCTGCCATTTTATCTTCTATGGCCGCGAAATCATCAGGAGTAAAGGGAACCGGACGGTCAAAATCGTAGTAATAGCCGTCTTCAATGGAGGGACCAATGGCAACCTTTACATCCTGCCCATACAATTCTTTTACAGCCTGAGCCATTATATGGGCACTGGAGTGATGAAGAATCTCCAGTCCCTCTTCCGAGTTGATGGTAATCGGCTCAAGTACGGTATCATCGGTGAGCTGCGCAGACAAGTCGGTTTGCCTGCCATTACAGAGAACAGCAATGGCCTGCTTGCGCTTCTTATTGGAGACCAGTTCCTTGAGGGCATCCTGTGCCGTAATACCGGCTGCAGCCTTTATAGTATCCCCATCGGGGATAGAAATTGAAATTACACTCATGTTGCCTGAACAGAGAAAAACTTTATAAAAAAAGAAAAGGCTAAGCAGCCGGGTACATCTTTCCGGCGTTTAGCCTTTAAAGTATAGCCATCAAAAAATCGTTGAATTAAATGGTAGGCGCGGGCGGTGTCGAACCGCCGACCTCTACCGTGTCAGGGTAGCGCTCTCCCGCTGAGCTACGCACCTGCAACATTCTATCACGAAAATAAGATAAAAAAATTACAGAAAAATCGTAATCAACTACTAAAAATAAACTATTGTAAAGAAAAATGCAAGTCAAATAGCAGCAAAGAGCTTTTCTGTCAAGAAAATATCTATCCATTGCATGATACTGGTACAAATTTCTTCAGGCAAAGTGCTTTATCACTTTTCCCTCACTATTGCACAATAATTTTTGAAATGTCTTGACACAAAGTGTAATCAGTGTATTTTGCCCCTTGACCTGTTGCAAAACTGTTGCACATTGGTATTTGCTACAGATTTGTTGCGCAACGGTTTTGTAGTAGAGTAACTCACACTGTGTATTATTTTAGCCGCACTCAGGAATGAATGAGGCCTCAGTTATAATATTTGAACTGAATCTTGAGCATTCATTATTTTGTTTCAAAGACCAGGAGGGAAGTATGAATATTGATGACCTTGAAAAAGAAAAAAATGAAGGGGTAGAAACTCTGCCTTCGGAAGAACGTCGTAAATTTCTCAAAATGGGACTGGCTGTCACCGGTGTATTTCTCGGCGGGTCAGCACTGACGTTGACCTCGGTACAGCAGGCCCAGGGGAACAGGTTTGGAGATTCTGTCGTACCCGCTGATGGGCAGTACCCATACCCCAAACATTACTCCATGCTGATGCGGCAGAATCTCTGCATCGACTGTGAAAAATGCGTTGATGCCTGCCGGGAAACAAACCATGTACCGGAGGGACACGGTGCCTGGCGAACCTCTATCCAGGAACGAGAGACCACAGTCAACAACATTACGACCCTTGAGTTCCGACCGGTTCTCTGTAACCACTGTAACCGGCCCCCCTGTGTTCGAGTCTGTCCAACCAAGGCAACCTATAAAGACCCCAAAACCGGCATCGTTGTCATGAACTACAAAAAATGTATCGGTTGCAAGACCTGTATGGCTGCCTGCCCGTACAATGCCCGCTACTTTAATCACCATAAGTATGCAATTGACAAGTGTAACTTCTGCATCGACACCAGACTGGCAGAGGGTCATAAGGATACCGCCTGTGTAGCTGCCTGTCCGGCTGATGTTCGCGTATTTGGCGATCTCAAGGATACAAGCAGCAGGATCTATAACCTGTTACATGAGCCTGAAAACAAGATATGGGTTCTCCGACCGGAGACCGGTGCCTTGCCTAATGTCTTCTACATGAAGGCCTGATCCTGAAGGATTGATCCCATAACCCGGTTCCATTTACAACGAACAATGAAGAGTATTCTTTTCATATAAAAAATTTGTGCAGGAGTTAAGAAAATGGCGAATAAAGCTTTATCAGAAATAACAGGTTTACTGAACCAGACCCAGGACACTCGTCTGGCGACCCCCACCGTAAACCTGATATCAGTCTTGTTGCTGATTACCGTTGTCCTCGGCCTCAGTTGCGGAGTGGCCTCCTTTATATTTGGTCATGAGGCTATCTATAACAACACCCGTGAAGTGCCATGGGGAATGTTGATCGCTACCTACGCCTTCTGGGCCATCACCTCAACCGGCCTCTGTATTTATGCGGCCATATCCCATCTCTTCGGCGGTACCCGGATGGGTATTGTCAGCAACAGAATGGTCTGGATGTCTATTGTCTGTATCATTGGTGCCTTTGCCACCATCGGTGTTGAGATTGCCAGCCCCCATCGGATGATTATCTATAATGTGCTTTCCCCCAACCCGACCTCCAATATCTGGTGGATGGGTACCCTGTACGGGTTGGCTGTGGGCTGCATGATCGTTGAGTTCTTTGGTATCCTCACCGGGATGGCTCGAATAGCTGTGATTCTCGGTACCGCAGGCGCAATTGCTGAAGTTCTGGCCAATAGCTGCCTGGGCGGTGTCTTTGCCACCCTGCCGGGCAGACCGTACTGGTATGGCGGTCAGCTGCCGATTTACTTCCTCACAGCCGCCTTTCTTTCAGGCGCGGCTGCAACCATCTTCTTTAACTGGCTCGCCTATAAGATCCGCAGACAAGAGATGAGTGAAGCCGTCCATAACGGCTTGAAGAGTGCGGGTAAGGCCATGACCCTGGTACTTGTTCTATATACTGTTGCCACATTCTGGCGTCTGATCATGTACTTTGTCGGGGGTGAAGAGCTGGGCCGGATTGCTGCCGCCGCCCTGATCAACGGTCCTCTTTCCCTCAACTTCTGGGGACTTGAAATTGGTATAGGTCTGATCCTGCCCCTGCTACTCATCATCCTCTCCAGGATGAATAACATGGGAATGCTTGCTCTGGCCGGCCTGCTCATCCTGGTGGGACAGTTTGTTGCCCGTTACGATCTGGTTGTGGCCGGACTGCTGGTTCCGACCAACCTGGGCTGGGATAATGTACCGACCTACCTGGCCTATGTACCTTCCAAGTATGAGTTTGGAGTTATAATCGGCAGCATCAGCCTTGTCTTCTTTGGTTTTCTCATGGGTGAGCGTGTATTTGGCACCGTGTTTGACCAGAAAGAACATCACTAAGCAGGTTGCGCTTCATCAAGGCCGCTCTTTGAGCGGCCTTTTTTGTTTATACTTTTGGCATCCTCTTTAGAGCATAAAAAGTAATTTGCACTTTTTCAGTGCAATTCTTGGTGTGCAGGAAGGCGAGAGAGATACACCTTTGAGGGATTGAAAATAATAGAGAGGTACTAAATGCCTAATGAAAAATGCTCCCGCAGTAAAGACTCAAGCCCTTCACAAGAATGTCACGAGCTTTTTCAGGCCATCCTGGATCCTGTCTTTGTTGTCACCCCCAAGGGTATCATTTTTGAAGCCAATCACGCTGCCATTGAAGCCTCCCAAAAAAGTCGTGATGAAATAATTGGCCAGGGAATCTGTGCTATCATCCACGGCGGTAGTTCACCGCATATTCAATGCCCTCTTGAAGAATTTCTTCTCACCTGTTCTGCAAGTGTTGAAGAGACTACCCTGCCAGGACTTAACGGTGAGTATCTGCTCACTATTTCACCCGTCAAGGAACAAGACGGTACAGTAAATAAAATCCTTCTGATTGCCCGCAAGCTGACTGGCGATGAAATGCGCAAGGCAAATTCATTTCGCACAGCACACATGGCTGCCATTGGCGAACTGGCCGCCGGGGTTGCCCATGAGGTAAATAATCCCATTACCGGGATGATTAATTTTGCCCAGTTGCTCCTGGATGACAGTGAAAAGGATTCCCTGGAGGAAGAGCTGTTAACACGAATTGTCAATGAAGGAGAGCGGGTTGCCTCGATTATTAAAAACCTCCTCTCTTTTGCCCGCGAAAGTGAAAATGAAGATGAACCGGTTGACCTGCTGCAAATACTCAAGGCCAGCCTTTCCCTGATTGAACACCAGTTTCAAAACGACGGTATTGAAATCATAATCAGCTACGAGAAGGTTCCCTGTACCATCTCAGGTAATTTCAGACAGCTTCAGCAGGTGTTCCTGAACCTGCTCAGTAATGCCCGATATGCCTTGAACGAAAAATATCCCGCTGCTGCTGACGACAAAAAAATCGAGTTATCCTGCTCTCCCTTGATTCAGGAAAATGGGCAGCAGATATTCCAGGTCATAATAAAGGATACCGGCACCGGAATACCCCAGGGTATTCTCAATAAATTATTTGATCCATTTTTCACCACCAAACCTTCAGGTGAGGGAACCGGGCTTGGACTGAGCATCAGTTACGGCATTATTAAGGATCACGGCGGCATTATTAAGGTGGACTCCAGAATGCATAAATATACCAAAATGATCATTGAGCTGCCCACGACAGGTGAATGAGTATGGAACCTCAGCTTGAAATTGAACAGAGTTCCGATGAAACACGGATACTGATAGTTGACGATGAAGCATCCATCCGCCTCACCTTTGAGATGTTTCTGGCCAGGGAGGGGTACGGACCCATCACCACCGCTTCTACCATAGATGAGGCCATCACTGCCATCAACGAGATGGAATTTGACCTCATTATCAGTGACATAGTTCTTAAAGGAGAGCGGGGAACCGATCTCCTGCGCAGGGTGCGGGAAAAGGGGGTTACCTGTCCTGTAGTCATGGTAACCGGTTTTCCCAATATTGACAGTGCAGCTGAGGCCGTCCGGCACGGTGCCTTTGACTATATTTCCAAACCGGTTAACAAGGAAACCTTGCTCAAATTCGTCCGCCAGGCTCTGTCCCACTGGCAGTTGGAAAACGAAAAAAAGCAGTTGTTCCTGGAAAACGAGAAATACAAGCGATGCCTGGAAACCATTTTCAGCACCGTTCGTGAGGCAATAATCACCATTGACAGTGAACTGAATATTATTCAGCTCAACGATACTGCCAAACAGTGGTTGCTGACCACTGACTCAGAAGACCTCAACAACCTTGCATCATACCAAAGTGAAATGGGCCGAGCCTGCCTGCACGATGCCCGTGAGGTAGTATCGTCCAAACAAAGTGTTCGTGAACACCAGGTCGAATGCCGAAGACGGGACGGCAATCTCCGGATTATCAGCCTCAATGCTACTCCCATGGATGATGGCTCCGAAGAGTTCATTGGGGTAGTGATTGTGGCCCGTGACATCACCCTTCCGCCCCCGGATCTTGGAATCAACTCAAGAAACCGCTTCCATGGCTATGTCGGTTCCAGCCAGGTGATGCAGAACGTCTATAACCTGATTGAAAACGTGGGTAAGGTGGATACTGCGGTACTGGTTACCGGTGAGTCCGGCACGGGAAAAGAACTGGCTGCTGAGGCCTTGCACGCTGAATCCCCCCGCAGTGGACAGACGCTGGTCAAGGTTGACTGTGCGGCAATGCCCGAAGATCTCCTCGAAAGCGAACTGTTCGGCCATGTCAAGGGAGCCTTTACCGGTGCTGAAAAAAATAGACCTGGACGATTGTTGCAGGCGGACAGGGGAACCCTGTTCCTGGATGAGATTGGTGATATCCCCCCCCGAATGCAGTTGCGCCTGCTCCGCTTTCTTCAGGAAAAGACCTTTACTCCGGTTGGACAGGATACTCCGGTGGAGGTGGATGTACGGATTATTGCCGCAACCAATGTCAACTTTACGGAAAAGGTACGGGATGGGAGTTTTCGCGAAGACCTCTATTACCGTTTAAAGGTGGTTGAGATCAAGCTGCCCCCTCTCCGAGACAGGAAGGGCGGGATTCCGATCCTGGTGCATCATTTCCTCTCCATCTTTCGTGAAAAACTGGATCGTAATATTCATGGTATCTCAGATCAAGCTATGGAGGTACTTGCCGGATACTCCTGGCCGGGCAATGTCCGTGAGCTGCGTCATATTATAGAACGAGCCTGTGTACTCTGTGAAGGGCCAACTATTTCTCTGGAACATTTCCCGGAAGAGGTACGCTCCCCTGAAGATCATCTCATCCAACCAGTCGCCTCGCCCCCATTCCCGCAGACTGCTGCATCAATCCTGGAACCATATATCAGTGAAGAAGAGGAGATCCTTGATGCACTGAAACGATCCAGGGGCAACAAATCCAAGGCAGCCCGCATGTTGAAGATCGACCGTTCCACCCTGTACCGTAAGATGCAGCGACTGGGCATCAAGAAAAATAAGGCAATACAAAAAACCGTATAATCTGTTGCAAAATTGTTGCAGACAACACTTTTGCAACATAAAACCTCTCGCAGCAACACTCTTGCAACACCTCAGCCCGATCCCGACTCCTCCCTGCAACACATATCCAACATTCTTTTTTCTTCTTAAAACTTAGTTAGATAGAATGTTTGATGTTTTTTCTACTCCTTTTTTCCAGAACTGGCCTGAAATCTGCAAAAGCTTAGGCATAACGCAAGCAAAACCAGTTCTAAAAACAAAAGCTAATATACAGGAGCAAGAAAATGAAAGAGCAAAACATCAGCATCAAAGAGAGAAGTGCGGTACAGGATAATACAGCAGCAGAGTTGAACAAAATCGCAGTATCAGGTATCAGCATGGCTTCCGCACTCATTGGTTGCTGGGCCGTAGCCTGTTTTGCCTCCGGAATCATCAGCAGCGGCCCGGTTGGCCTTGTTGCTCAGTTTGCATCTTCATTCGTAAGCTAAACCACCTCCTGATAAACGACACTCAAACTAACACAAAATATACGAGGATTCACCATGGACAACGCACAAGCAAAGACAGCCGTAAAGACCAGCACCACCGTACATGACATCGCCCATACTGACAGTGAATTATACAAGGTCGGCATGTTTACCACCGCAGCCTTTGCCGCAGCAGTCGGCGCATGGGGTCTGGTCTGCCTGTCCAGTGCAGTTATCCAGGGCGGCGGCCCTGTCAACCTGATAAAAAATATGTTTCAGGCCATGGGAATGTAAAGGAGAACAAATCATGAATAAGACACAGGCCATCCACAAGACAAAGGTACAGACCACTGCCGATGCTGGAACAGAGGTCTCAAGAACAGCAGTAGCGGCAATCGGTATAACCGGCGGTCTCATCGGGGTCTGGGCGGTAACCTGTCTCTTCTCCGGTATGATCGCAAGTGGCGGCTCCGGCAACATGGTTGCCAGCCTGTTCAAGGCAATTACCGGATAAAAAAATTATCGGATAAACAAACCTAGTCACTGCGTCGTACACAAAGCCGGAGAGAATTTATTCTCTCCGGCTTTTTTTGTGTTTTTTTATTTTACTGTAACAGGTACACTAAGCTATCATTCCTTTTTACAGACAAATTATACACATAAACACATAACAGAAATAATACATGGCAATTCTAATCAGAAATCTGTTTGTCTTTTTTCTCTTCAGCATCCTGGTGGGAGGCGGATACGGCCTGTGGATGTTGGAGCATAAGCTGCGAATGGTGACTTACAGCGAGTTCCGCCACTGTCTCACCAACCACCACCCAGTATCCATTACCTTTATCGGCAACAAGGTCATTGCCGAACATAAGGCCGGGGATAAATATCAGACCAGTGTTCCGAGTCCGGAAAAGCTCATCTCCGAACTTCAGGAAAAGAATATCCAGATAATATTTAAAAAAGACCGTTCTGAGCAAATTCTTCAGGGTATTGTCCTGGCCTATCTTGTCCTCCTGCTCCTGACCATCATCGTTTCATTGAGCAAGAAGAAAAAACAGGAGGAAGAAGAATCCAGATTTGCCTCGGATAAACTCATCCTCCCAGGCAGCGGTGAGAAGCAAATCACCTTTGATAATGTTGCCGGGATTCCGGAAGCCCTGGAAGAGGTACAGGAAATTGTTGATTTCCTTAAAAACCCTGACCAGTTCAGCCAGATCGGAGCTGTCAGCCCCAAGGGAATCCTCCTGCAAGGCCCTCCTGGTACCGGCAAGACCCTGCTGGCTAAGGCCATTGCCGGTGAGGCAGAAGTCCCCTTTTACAGCTTCAGTGGTTCCGACTTTGTGGAGATGTTTGTCGGCGTTGGTGCCTCCAGGGTCAGAGACATCTTTAAGGAGGCTAAAACCAATGCCCCCTGCATCATCTTTATCGATGAGATTGATGCAGTGGGCGGGAGCAGGGTCAGCGGCGGAGCCGCCGGTGGGCAGGATGAACGGAGCCAGACCCTCAATGCCCTGCTGGTTGAGATGGACGGATTTGCCACCACTGATACCATTGTGGTTCTTGCCGCCACCAACAGACCGGATATTCTCGACCTTGCCCTGAGTCGCCCGGGACGTTTTGACCGCCAGGTGAACATCCTTCCCCCGGATCTCAAGGGAAGAGTAAAAATACTCCAGGTACATGGAGCCAAAGTCGCACTGGAGCCAAAACTTGACCTGAAACAAATTGCCCTCATGGTACCCGGTTTTTCTGGAGCCGAGATTGCCAATCTGGTCAACGAGGCTGCGCTCATGGCGGCAAGGGCCGGTAAAAAATCGGTCGAATTGGTGCATTTTGAACTTGCACGAGATCGAATCCTTATGGGAGTAGAGCGTAAGGGAATGCTCCTGAGCGAAAATGACCGGCTGGTTCTTGCCTTTCATGAGGCTGGTCATGCCATTATTGCCCGCTCTCTGCCGGATGCCGATCCGGTTCACAAGGTGACCATTATCCCCAGGGGGATGGCCCTGGGCCAGACCCAGCAGCTCTCCATCAACGACCGATCCAGTTATTGTTACGGCTACCTGAAAAGCAGGATTACCACCTTGATGGGCGGACGGGCTGCCGAGTTCATCGCCTTTGAACAGCGCACCACCGGAGCCCAGGGTGATATTGTCCAGGCAACAGAAATTGCAACCAATATGGTCTGCAAATGGGGTATGAGTGACATGGTAGGCCCTCAGGCCATGGTAATTGACAGCGGTGGTTTTCTCGGCGGAGGTGGACAGCGGGTGGAGATGAGTCATTCAACCGCCGAAGCCATTGATAAAGAGATAAAAAGACTCCTCACCGAATGTAATGATGAGGCGGTAACCATCCTCAAGGAAAAATTCTTCCTCCTTAAACAGCTTGCCAATATTCTGCTGGAGGTCGAGACTCTGGATCAGGAAGATTTTGAAATCATCATGACCTGTCATTTTACGGAAATGATCGCTGCCGGCATTCAGGAAACCCATGAGTGTACCACCTGCCCCGCTGCCGACAGTTGCGTCCACTCCAAGGCAAAAAAATCCGGTGGAAAGGCAAATGCGATCCTTTAAAAAAAGCAGCTTTCTCCTCTTTTGCTCTGTTGCAATCCTCCTGGGGTTAGTAACCATCCTCTGTGTCCGCCAGTATCAACTCACCCGGCAGTATAACACCAGCATCTCTCAGAGTGAGGAGATACTCTTCCAGTTTTCATCCATCCGGGAACAGATGACCGGGGCTCTGATAGCGCAGGACTGGGACAAGGTCGTCGATGTTGCACAACAGCTCAAGAGCCTCAACTCCACCCTGGCACGGTTACAGGAAAACGACCTTATCCCCGGAGAATTCCGTCTGGACACTGCAAAGCAGGTGGATCTGGCCGGACTGGCCATTACTTCAGCAGCCATCAAATCCGCCCCGGACAAGATAGCGCACAGTCTGTTGCTGCAAGATAAATTTCGCATCCTGGCTGATTATTTCACCCAGTTTGACCGCATTATTATAAGTCGGATGCGAGCCAGGGTGGTGGCATTTCAGACCGCCATGATCGGAGCCCTTGCCGCAGTCATCTGCCTGCTCAGTTTTTCCCTGATCCTGCTCTATAAAAAAACCCTCCTTCCCCTGATGCGCATCGTACAACAGGCCGAAGATCCAGATATTGTCCAAAACGGCTTTGAACAAGACCCGGCCTCATGGGTGGAGATAAGCGAACTCATAGACGGTCTCAATGCGCTGCTGGAAAAGAGTAGAGCAAGCAATGCAACAGGACAGCAGGAACATATCCACAGCCAGGAGCTTGCCGCCATCCTTAACGAGAGTACCAACCAGGCAAATGGTATAATCAACTACGCTCAACTCCTTGCCGACTCCTATCGGGAGGTCGAAGCGGGTAAGGAAGAGATGCAAATACTGCACAGTATTATTGAGGCTGCCGAACGGGTAGCCCAGCTCAACCGAAAAATATAAGTATCCTGCACAATGGCCGATAATCTGTAGTCGCATTCAGGGGTGCAACACCATGGTCAACCAGTACTCTTTAAAAAAATACATCTTCCGCAGTCTGTTAGCAGGCATGCTGATACTCGCAGTGGTGTACCTCTTCTCTGTGTTCTGGATGTACCACCATCAGCTCCATAACCGCTATGACCAGTGGTACGGGTATGTCGAAACAATCTATAATCAAAGAATAAAAGGGATATCCAACAATCATAAGGCCAGCCTCATAGTGTTAAGCGAAAACATCCCGCTGCAACACTCCTTTCTCGCTGGAGATCGAGACGCTGTGCATGCCATTACCCGCAGGCTGGAAAACTATTTCTCTGAAACACTGTCGTCAACATATTTTTCCTTTCATACCCTGGACAAACAGATCTTTCTTCGATTACAGCATCACGATCATGTTGGCACAAATATCCAACACAGCATCCTTCTGAAAGCAGTTGAAAGCGGAAAAACGGCATCAGGTATTGAACTGGATTCCTCTGGCATCCTGACCTTACGAACCGTCATGCCCTGGTACAGAGGAGATGAACTTATCGGCTACCTGGAGGCGGGCAGGGAAATCCCGGCTGTTCTTACCATATTCGCGCATATCGGTCTGGCAGACGGCTACCTGTTGACAGCGGAAAAGCAATATCTGACAGAAGGGCAATGGAAGCTGGGCAGGACAGCTAAACAGGCTGCTTCCGGGTGGTCAACCCTTGCGCAAGAGGTCATTATTAAGGACTCTTTACCGGACGGTTTTATCCTCTCAGGGTATAAGGAGCATAAACATTTTCCCGGAATATTGATGCTGCTAAAGAAGTCTGAACGCTTTTATATGAGCGGAAAAATTCCCCTGCTGGATATATATGGCCAGGAACTTGGTCATCTGTTGCTAGTTAAGGATGAACACTACGAGTTGGAGCTGGTACGGCACCATATCATTGGATTTCTGTTCCTGCTGCCCGGAGTCACTGCGCTGCTGCTGTTTATTTTTTACCGTGTTCTCGGTTCTGTGGAATCTCGAGTGCTTGGGGTCACTAAACGACTGGAGAAGAGTAGGGAAAAATACCGTCATCTGCTGGAAGCCAACCAGGTAGTCTCCTGGGAGATGAAACTTCCTGAAAAACAATTCACCTATATCGGGCCGCAGATAGAACAACTCCTTGGCTACTCTGTTGATACCATAACCGATTTTGCTTCCTGGAAAGCATTGATCCACCCCGATGACCAGGAATACAGTGCAAAGTACTGTGAGCAGATGATTACCCAGGGCAGAGATCACGAGCTTGAATTCCGTTTTATATCCAAGACCGGTGCCTCGATATGGGTGCGGGATCTCAGCACCATGGTTCGTCATGAAGGGAAGGTAACCCACCTCTGTGGCATCTTTGTTGATATCAGTCAGCAAAAGTCCATGGCAAATGATTTGATCAAACTCAATCAAGAGCTGGAAGACAGGGTAAACAGACGCACCATGTCATTGCGCTGTGAAGTCAAGGAACACCAGGCAACTGCCCGGGCACTGAAGATACAGCAGCAGCAGCTGGAAAAGACTGTTGACTCTCGAACCAGGGTACTCAAGGCGGTTGCCTTTTCCACTGGTCAGCTTTTAAACCGGGGTGACTGGCAGGAACAGCTTCCAAAAGTACTGACCCAACTTGTCCATGCCCTGGGCGCAAGCCGGGCAAGCTGCTTCAGACGCAGCAACAGGGAGGATGATGGTGCTATCCTGATGAGTATGATTACAGAATACTATACCCGGGAACTCCAGCCAATGTTGGACAAGGAGCAGCTACACAACATCCCCTGGTTAGAGGCAGGCTTTCAACGCTGGGAAGATAAACTGCTCAAACGGGAGCCGATTTTCGGCCCGGTCTTTACCTTTCCAGAATCTGAGCAGTCATTCTTTAACGCCCTAGGCGTACAGTCCGTACTCTGTGAACCGATCTTTGTGGATGGAAAGATATGGGGATTCCTCAACTTTTCCGATCTCGAAGAACCAAGGGAATGGGAACAGGCAGAGGTCGATGCCCTTTATACCGTTGCCGAGGCTCTGGGAGCGACCATCCTGCAACAACAGCAGCAGAACTCGCTGCAAGAGGCAAAACAGGCAGCTGATGCAGCCAATCAGGCCAAATCGGATTTTCTCTCCACCATGAGCCATGAGATCCGCACCCCGATGAGCATCATTATTGGTTTGAGCAGGCTGGTTCTTGATTCAGATCTCAAACCCGAGCAGGCAGACTCTGTCAGAAAGATAACACGTTCAGCAAACGCTTTACTGGACATTATCAATGACATCCTTGACATCTCGAAGGTTGAGGCTGGGAAGATGCAGATTGAAACTGTTGATTTTCGCCTGGAAAATGTCTTTGACAGTATAAAGGAAATAAGCAATCATTCCGCTCGGATCAAGGAGCTGGACTTTACCATTGATATTGCCGCTGCAATTCCTAAAATTCTTAAAGGTGATCCATTGCGCCTGGGTCAGGTACTGCTCAATCTCGCCAATAACGCGATCAAGTTTACCCATCAGGGCAGTGTAGAAATCAAGATTGAGCAGATCAGTGCGACCTCCAAAAGCGTTACCCTCCTCTTTCAGATCACAGATACCGGTATTGGCATGAACCGTGACCAGCTACAAAAAATATTTCACTCATTCAGCCAGGTTGATGCCTCTATTTCCCGCAAATACGGCGGCTGCGGCCTTGGACTGATGATCAGCCAGAATCTGGTCTCTCTGATGGGTGGTAGCATTGAGGTGGAGAGCGAACCTGGACAGGGTTCCCGGTTTACTTTTACCCTTAAGATACCCTTGGGAGAGGAGTCGGCTCTGCTTAAGAATGAGACTGCAGATAGCAATGAAATGTATGCACAGTTGAAGGGGAGTTCAATCCTGATAGTGGATGACAACCTGCTCAACCTGGAAGTAAGTAAGGCTTTGCTGGAGCGTCATGGGATCATGGTTTCCACTGCTGACAGTGGGCAAAAGGCATTTACGCTAGTCAACAGCACGAGATTTGATGCCGTACTGATGGATATCCAGATGCCGGAGATGGACGGCTATCAGACCTGCCGCAAAATTCGCAGTCAAGCACAATTCAAAACGCTTCCGATCATTGCCTTTACCGCCAACGTCATGGACGGCGACCGCACAAAGAGTGAGGCGGCAGGCATGAATGACCACCTGGGCAAACCCTTTACCGACAGCGAGATGCTTTCCACCTTGAGTCGATGGATCAAACCAGTCAGCCTGGACACGGAAAAGGATGCGGACAAGGAGGTATGGATGGATCTTGGAGAAGAAGAACAGGAAGAGGTTCACCAGACAGAGGATGAAGCGTTCAAAAAACTCGTTAATATTAATGTGGCAGACGGGTTGGCAGCCTGCGGCAACCGAACTCTCTACCTGAGGATCCTTGATCTGTTTCAGGAAAACCAGCGAGACTTCCAGAAAAAGTTCCAGGACTCTCTGGAGGAAAACGATATGCACAATGCCACCCGCCTGGCCCATAACCTGAAAGGGAACGGTCGATACCTGGGTACTACTGTCCTCCACCAGGCTGCTCTGGAACTGGAAACACTCTGTCATACCAATGGCTCAGAACAGGACATTGCAGCATCTTTTAAAAAGGTTCTCCTTGAACTGGAACCGGTACTGACAGGTATAGATCAATTTTTCGAGCAGCCTGGCAGCAAGACTGGATAATTTCCGTTATATTTTTCATTTCAATCAACAAGCCCGCCCATCCCGACAATTTCTTAACAATATCTTCAAAAAAAATGATATTGGGCTTGCCAAATTACCCACCAGGTAGTATATGGAACTACATCTTTGTGGTACCATCTTGTCTTTCAATGTGGCACTTCAGATTAACACAATAATGTATCCTCTTTATAAATTATGGAAACATCTGATAACCCACTGGTTCCCATGCCCCTGCGTGGGAACCTTGTTTGCAGCTCCAGCGGCAGTAGGAACAAAGTTCCCATAAGATTTAAACAGGACATGCGATAATAATAAATTTTCATAGAAACATATAGAGTTCGTTAAAATTCAACAAACTGAAAAGGGGAAAAAATGACAGGGAGAATGGTGGACATTCAAAAGAGATGGGGGTTCCACGGAGTGGAAGCCCTGAAAAATGCAAGCATGGGTTACAAGGTGATCATGGGTATATTTGCCCTCACTGCTCTTATCTGTACCGCAATTGGTCTGCATGGTTTTTTTGTGGGCTATCATCACGTGTATGGGGTCAGCAAGGAAATGGCCTGGGGTCTGCTCATCGCAACCTATATTTTCTGCGTTGTTACCTCAACAGGACTCTGTATTATCTCCTCCATCGGCCATGTCTTTGGCGGTGAGGCCTTTATGCCCATTGCCAAACGGGCGGTCTTCATGTCCATTGTCTTTATGCTGGGCGGTTTCTGCATCATCTTCTTTGATATTGAAAACCCGTTTCGGATGGCAATCTGGAATGTGTTTTCCCCCAATTTTGCCTCCAATATGTGGTGGATGGGAACCCTGTACGGAGCATACCTGGTCTTCATGATGATCGAGTATTACTTCCTCCTGGAACAAAACCATAGCCTGTCCAGGTTAATGGGTTTTCTGGGCCTGGTGATCGGAGTTGCTGCTCATAGTAACCTGGGAGCCATCTTTGGAATGCTGCATGGTCGCCCCTTCTGGTATGGACCCTATCTACCTATTTACTTTATTTTTTCTGCTGCCATGTCCGGCGGCTGTGCGATCCTCTTTTTTACCTGCCTGGGCTGGAAGATCAATCCGGAGATAATGAACCAGCGCATGGAGCGGGCTATCAAGTCCGTAACCCAGATAACTATCTTCCTGATCATTGTTATCATCTTTTTCACTATCTGGAAGATCATCACCGGGATGGTATCAGATGGCAAGCACCTGATTATCATGTCCTTTCTATCAGGTGATTATAAGGTCAATTTCTGGTTCTTTGAGATTTTCCTGGGTATGTTCCTGCCCCTCTACCTCCTGCTGCGCTCCAGGGGAAATAATTTCAACATGATTCTGACCGCCACCGGAATGATGATGATCGGCATCTTTTTCATGCGTTATGATATCGTTATCCCCGGTCAGATGGAATCGGTGTATCACTCCCTGGGGGTGGTTGAAGCAGCTGAATTTGTTGCCTATATCCCGTCTTTCCACGAGATCATGGTATCTATCCTTGGTATTGCAGTGATAGCGTTTCTCTATTTTGCCGGTGAGAAGATGCTCAACGGTCACCAGCTGGAGAAACACGAGATCGTACCAGAGGGCGGCTACATCTGTCCTGGTTGTGGTGCTATCCACTTCATGGAAGAAGGTGAGACCGAAGATGATGCCATGAAGCGCCATCACCGTATCTGGTAACTGTCAACTGCTAGCTGCTAGCGGTTAATGGCTATCGCAAATCGTTCGTTTGAATAATTCCTGCACAGCAGGAATTATTCACGGAAATATTGGTTTTCCGATACATCAAGCTATTCACAAGGAAAGTGATTATGAAATTCCCGAAAATAAATTTCGATGCCCTGAAAAACGAAGGTACCGGTTCGGTCACCGACAGGGAGAGGAGAAAATTCCTCAAACTGGGACTTGCCGTTACAGGTGTGTATGCAAACGGCAAGATTCTCTGTTTGACTTACTTGGTAGCGCACACCTGAGTCTGTGCCGATCTTGTCAAAAAATACCCGTACAACCCGCATTACAGCATGATTATTCGCCAGTCGCTCTGCATTGACTGTGAAAAATGTGTTGATGCCTGCAAAAAAACTAATAATGTCCCGGATTACGGCTACAGAACCCGCATCCTGACCAAGAAATATGACAGCATGATTGATAAACAGTTTGAGTTTATCCCGGTACTCTGTAACCACTGTAACGATGCTCCCTGTGTCAGGGCCTGCCCTACCAAAGCAACCTTTAAGGACAAGAGAACCGGCATTGTCCGTATGGACAGCAAGAAGTGCATTGGCTGCAAGACCTGTATCCTGGCCTGTCCTTATGATGCCCGCTATTTCAGTGCTGACCTGCGAGCCGTTGATAAATGTGACTTCTGCTGGGAAGAACGACTGTCCAAGGGTGAAACCGATACTGCCTGTTCTGCTATCTGCCCGACCGATACACGAACCTTTGGTAACCTCAGTGACCCGGATGATGTTGTCTATAAACTTGTACATCAGATTGAAGAACAGGTTTGGGTACTGCGTCCGGCAGATGATACAAAGCCCAATGTCTTTTACATGAAGGGGAATCTGCGCTCTGTCAAGAGTATTCTCAACACCTGATCCCAAGCAAGAGGATTTGCACTTTTTGTTGCAATACCACGGTAATGGTGCGCACAGCGCACCCTATACCCTCTGGACACCTTAATAGCATAGGAATCCCCTTTTTTACCCTCGTTCCCATACTCCTGCGTGGGAACCGGTAT
>DAOVTM010000131.1 GCA_030633145.1 Desulfobulbaceae bacterium | reverse complement strand
TATTATTTTCACCATTTGTTTATAACAAATGCTAATTAGTTGTTGATAACTTTTAATCAAGATTATACAAACATTAATATTCTAAAATTTTGTAATTTGCAACATCTTATAAAATCTGAGTGGCATTGCGATGAGCTGATGGCGGAATCGCAGAAGGATGTTGACAAGTCGTGGAAGTTTCTTGTCAGCCGGTGTAAGGCTTTGGATGTTGAGTAATTGCTGATTAATTTACTCGGTGTCTTAAAGTAAAAAAGGCTCCTTCCGCAGATGCGGAAGGAGCCTTTTTTTTGTTTTAAAGTGTGGTGCGGGAAGCGTAGCGGATACACAAGAACCGTTATAGAGTGCGCTGCAGTGTCTTCGCTTACCTGCGCACCTTTTAAATTACGGTAGGTTCATACGATCCTTAGGCAACTTATCACGCGCAGCCTTCAATGCTTCATAATCCTCTTCCGCCTTGCGCAGGGAGTCATCCTGACGCTGCTGAATCTCCTGCACCTTATCCATAATCTTGCCCTTCTTGATGGACAGCCCCTCGGCACCAAACAGGGTATTTGCCAAGTATTGGAAAGAGAACTTCATCAACTCAATGTCATCTTCCTTTATCTTGTCAACAGTCTCCTGATCGATCTCGTAGGTATCCAGAAAAGAACTTTCAAAGATAAACCTGCGAAAATGATCCAGGTCGGTGGAGGCCATGAAAAACATCCGCTTAGCGGGACCAGACAACGATGCCTGGTGACCATGGGACTTGCGGCGCATGATCAGGCGCAGCCATTCCTTGTTCATCTCATCGCGGACATCTACCCCCTGGTCTTCCCGCCACTCCCGGATAGTCCACTTCTTAGGTTCTTCAAATCCCTTGCAGTGGTCTTCCTTCACCACAAAGAAAAATTTATCCACTCTGGCATCATCGGTTCCACCTTCGTGGAAATCCGCCATGCCCACCGGATAGTAACGGCAGGCCGTGGGGCGATCCCCATACACGGTACACCCTTCCGGGGTTACAAAGGGACATGCCTGCTTGTCTTCAGTGAGTTTGATCTGCACACCGGGCATATCTGTGTTCTCCAGATAGTTGGGTTCAGTATATTCGGTGACAAATTCATGGGACTTCATGCCCAATCGTTGGCGCAGTATCAGGATATCATAGGGGGTTAACACAATCTTTATATTATGGCAGCAGGCCGTAAAACAACTCACTCCAGGGTGACACTCAAACTGCAGGGGGGAGTCGTAGGTTAGTTTCTCCGGCATAATGTTGGACGGATTTTTATCCGTGGACTTGAAAAAATCACTGCCCATGCCTGTTTCATCACTCATTGTCTTCCTCTTCTCTGTCTATATTTTTTAATACTGGGTTATAAGTTAGAATGTAAATCACACTATTACCATCTACTGGTGGACTGTCAAACCGAAAATACCCTTCTGATAGCAGAAAGCAAACTGGTTCCTTGCTATTTATAAAGAAAGAGCTATAGTGGCGGCAAACCAATTTACTATCCTCCGACCTTTCAACTATAGCATTAAAAACAAATGAATCAAATATTCAACAGACCCATTGACTTCTCCAAAGTTGAAACCCTTGTCTATCACCTTCCAGACGGCCCTGCCGTGACCATGAAAATGAACGGCTTTGAAGAAATGTTTGCCATGGAACTGGAACTTGGTGAGTTCTGTGACACCTCTGATATTGATGGCGTTGTGCATTTTTTCCCCCGAGGCAATGCCTGAAGCCTTCCTGTTTCCCCTCCTTTCCACTCTTTCCATAACAGGTCATGGCTGTTGCAAATTATACCATGGACACTGGCGGTGACCACCATATCCATACTCGTTTCTGTAACCATGCCTCTGGTGAGATGGAGGAGTATGTACAGGCAGCCATAAGCTTAGGTCTGCATTCCATGACCTTTCTTGAACACTTGGAATGCGGAATAGAGAATAACCACCGCACCTGGCTGACGGAAGAACTGTTTGAGGAGTATTTTCAGGAGGGTGAGCGTCTAAAAAACTGCTACAGAGACAGAATTGACATCCGCCTGGGAGCGGAGGTCGGTTATAACCCAACAGCAGTTGCACACCTGCAGGGGATGCTGAATCAATTCCCCTTTGAGCATATCGGTCTCTCCTATCATTTTTACTTTGACGGCAGGCAGCACCTGAATATGGTCAGCCGCAGGTCGGAAAACATAATGGCGTTGCAGGCAATAGGTACGGATAAAATCCTGACAACATATTTCAACGGTCTGATCCAGGCATGTGATACGTTGCAATGCGATAAAATTTGTCATCTCGACGCAGTATTGCGCCACGTTCCCTGCTTGAGCTTTTCCCAGCATCACGACCAACTCATTGAGCAGCTACTCCAGATCATGCGTGAAAAACAGATCGCCCTTGAGGTAAATACTTCCGGGGTTGCTATACGAAACCTTTCCTACCCGTCTCCACATATCATTGAACGATCCCGTACGCTGAGTATTCCGCTCATTGCCGGTTCCGATGCCCATTGTCCTGAACAGGTAGGCCGTTATTTCAACAGATTAATTTGACAAAAACAGTATCAAGTTGTATTTATTGAATAATTAAAATTTCATAACAGGCACCAATTTTAGGTTGCCTGACATTTTGTTTCACCTGCCTAGCTGCTGAGTTGCTGCTTCAATTCCATAATGAACTTATCCTTATCCGCAAGGGCTTTGTCCTTATCCTCAATAACCCTATCCTTGGCCTCAATAGTCTTATCACGAATCCCTATAAGCCGTTCAAGATTGCCAAGTTCTTCCAGTATCTCATCCTCCACATCCATGGTTTGTCTGATTTTCGGTTCAGATGCGGGTTGTTCAAATATCGAGAGAACCTGTTCAAGAAGATTCCTCCGCTTCTTTCTGAGTTCAGGAATCTGGATGATAAAACTGTCATGGGTGAGACTTTCAATAAAATCTTCTTTAATGGATATCTCCTCACCAGTGGCATTATCATAATACTTTCTCGCTACCCTGGTGACGCAAAATATATATACTGAGAATGGGACAGGCTTTCAGTCTGCTGTCTTGCTCATACACGTTATTTTTATTGGAGTACTGCTTTCCAAGATAATTCCGAAAACGCATTATATCAGCTGGAAATTTTGCCTTCTGGATCTCAATACAGACCTCGTAAAAAATCGTTTTCGTATTGGCTGCACCCCAATATACATGGGCAACAAGAGAAAAATTGGACGTTTGCCGGTCTGAGTTGTCAGTCATCAGTGTGCAGTTTTCAGTCACTGACTACTGATAACTTTACACAAATAAAATCGAAGCAAATTGTCCAAAAATAGCACCTAAATTACGATGGATTTACTATGTCTGCAATAATTACCCGTTTCAAGCTCTATTCCGGCAGCCTGATAGTGGCAGCAAAGTCGAGTCGGTAAACAGTAAGCGATCTATTTACCCTATCCATGTCATCACTGAATTCAGTGGGCTCCAAGTCGAGACTTTCTATTTTTTCACCAATAATCAGAGAGATAATCTTCTTTGCGATACTGTTACCATCCATCAGGTATTTAAATACAACATCATAAACAGGATTTGCTATCTGCATGATTTTTCTCCGCTTAGGCTGGTATCCTTGGACATTTGTTATTTGCCGGCTGACATTTTAGGGTAACCTATGGGGCGGCCTTCAGGCCAACCGACATCTGCGGGTACTCACCGTTATCGAGTACTTCTACCACCCTGTTTTTTATACTTATTAAACTTACCAGGCCGTCTGCCCTTGTGTACCCCGCCCCCGCTTCCTGCCCCATGAGGTGCCACATTGGCAACCACCACCTTGCCGTTAACCTTATAATGCTGAAAGGCCAGTAAAATCTTGGAAATATAACGGCTGTCCCCCTCCAGCATGGTGGCGTTGCGCATGATCTCGATCTTGCCGATCTGGATACGATCTCCCCCGCCGGATTCGTTGATCCGACCGATTAGCTGTTCCGGGACAATGCCGTTGCGTCTGCCCACGTTGAGGTGAATGCGGGTGAATCGTCCCCCCCGACCGCCTTTGTTTTTAATGCCGGTACGCTTATCCCCCCTGGACTGGCCTGGACGGACATTGAGATCCGGGGCATTGGCGTAATAATCCAGGAAACGATTAAACTCCAGAGCGATGAACTTTTTGACCAGTTCCTCACGGCTCAAGTGGGCCAGTTTTTCAGAGACATCGGCAAACAGAGGGTCAATCCGCTCACTGTCCACCTTTGCTTCGATAACCTCCTCAACCAGGCTCAGAAGCCGGGTTTTGCACACCTCCTGTCCGCTGGGGATGTTTGCAAGAGTGAATTTTTTCTTGATCCGTTTTTCAATCTGTCTGATCCGGTACTGCTCCCTGGGATCGACCAGTGCTATGGAGATGCCCCTGCTGCCCGCCCGCCCGGTACGACCCGAACGGTGAGTATAGGCAGCGTTGTCATCGGGCAGATTATAGTTGATGATATGGGACAGATCGTTGACATCCAGACCCCGAGCCGCCACATCGGTAGCCACCAGTATCTGCAGGGATTTTGCCCGGAACTTGCGCATCACCTGATCCCGCAGGGCCTGGCTCAGCTCGCCGTGCAGGGAATCCGCGTTATAACCATCTCCAATCAGTTTTTCCGCCACATCCTGGGTCTCCCGGCGGGTGCGGCAGAAGACGATACCATACATCTGCGGGTTGTTATCAACAATCCGCTTCAGGGCCGGGTAACGGTTTCTGCCCAGCACCATATAATAGTCATGGCTGACATTTTCCGCGCCTGCGTTGCGTTTTCCCACAGTGATCTCCAGGGGATTATCCATGTATCTAGATGCGATTTTTGTGACCTCCATGGACATGGTCGCAGAAAAAAGGAGGCTGTTTTTTTCCGGCGGGGTCATGGCCAGGATCGCATTCAACTCTTCCTGGAAGCCCATCTGCAGCATCTCGTCCGCCTCATCAAAAACCACATAACGCACGGCAGAGATATCCACCCTGCCCCGGCTGAGGAGATCTTTTAAGCGTCCCGGGGTGGCAACGATGATATGCACCCCGCGTCGCAGCTCCCGGATCTGCTGTTCCATGGATGCCCCACCGTAAATTGCCAGTACACGCAGGCCGCTTACAAATCTTGAATAATCGGTCAGATCGCCTGCAACCTGTCGGCACAGCTCCCGGGTGGGACAGAGAATCAAGCCCTGGGTCTTTTTACTGCCGCTGTTAATCAGTTGAATCATGGGCAGGCCAAAGGCGGCGGTCTTGCCGGTTCCGGTCTGGGCCAGGCCGACCATGTCCCGCTCCTGCTCCAGCATGAGGGGGATAATCTGTGCCTGAACCGGGGTTGGTTCGGTAAAACCCAGCCGCTCAAGCCCCTTGAGTAGCTGTGCATTGATACCTATATCTGCAAATGTCTGTGTCATGAGTAATCCATTTTATGATGATCCGGCCTTATTGTTGCCGATAGTGTCAATCCTGTATAACCATTATCTTACACAGAGGTAGCGAATTGAAAAACAAAAATCTTCGCTGTGCCCTCTGTGGTAGAAATAACTTGTAATACTTCTTTTTCCAGTCTGCCTGGAATATCCAGTGACAAATAGTTGATGAACTGATAAACATAATGGTAACATATCATAAATCCAGTATAATTGCGTAAAAAACCTACAACCCATGTCTTCCAAAAACAGAGAGCTAGAACTGGCCGGTGATTTTATTCAATATACCGACCGCAACATCTTTCTCACCGGTAAGGCCGGAACCGGAAAAACCACCTTTCTTCACAACCTGGCCGGGAAAACTGCCAAGCGAATGATTATCACTGCTCCCACCGGGGTGGCGGCCATTAATGCGGGTGGGGTCACCCTGCACTCTTTCTTTCAGCTACCGTTTGGGCCATACATTCCGGGAAGCGAGGCGTATCAGCGTAATCAGCAGCGGCAATTCCGTTTCAGCAAGGAGAAAAAAGGGATTATCAAGACCCTTGACCTGCTGGTCATTGACGAGATTTCCATGGTGCGGGCGGATCTGCTGGATGCGGTGGATGCGGTGCTGCGCCGGTTTCGCTATTCCGAACTCCCCTTTGGCGGGGTGCAGCTACTCATGATTGGCGACCTGCACCAGTTGTCTCCGGTGGCAAGGCCTGATGAATGGCGGCTGTTGCAGGATCACTATTCATCGGTTTATTTTTTCAACTCCAATGGATTGGCCAGGACAAGTCTGATAACCATTGAATTAAAACATATTTACCGGCAGACGGATGACCGGTTCATCAAACTGCTCAACCAGGTACGCAATAACTGCCTTGATTCTGCTGCGGCCGCTGCGCTCAATGAACGGCATATACCCGGCTTTATCCCGGACGAGCAAGATGGATATATCACTCTGACCACTCATAATCGGAGTGCGGACAGCATCAACCAGACCAGACTGTTGGCTCTGGACAGCAAGGAGAAACGATGCCGAGCCGAGATTTCAGGTGACTTTCCAGAACAGGTCTTCCCTACTCCGGCTACCCTGATCCTCAAAAAAGGGGCCCAGGTTATGTTTGTCCGTAACGATACGTCACCAGACAAGCGATTTTACAATGGGAAAATCGGCAAGATACGCAATATCAGCAGCGATTCGATCACTGTGGTCTGTCCCGATGAAAACGAGCCAATCAAGGTGAAACCGGTTGTCTGGGAAAATATCAAGTACAGCCTGAACCAGGAGACCGGCACCATTGAAGAGGACAAGGTAGGTGAGTTTGTCCAGTTTCCGCTCAAGCTGGCCTGGGCTATTACCATCCACAAAAGCCAGGGACTAACCTTTGAAAAGGCGGTCATTGATGCCCAGTCCTCGTTTGCGCACGGTCAGGTATATGTGGCTCTGAGCCGCTGCAAGACCATAGAGGGGATGGTACTCTCCTCACCCATCAGCAACAGCGGGGTGGCAACTGATAATGCTGTGCTTTCCTTTGATGCAAAGGCGGAGGAAAACCCGCCCAACGAAGAACAACTGCTGGCGGACAAAATCAGCTATCAGCAGAAACTGCTCCTTGTCTGTTTTGATGTACAGAAACTGAGCAAACATTTCGGTTTTCTGAGCTATCTGCTTCGAGCCAACTCCAAGTTGCTGCAGGTCTCCGGGATTAGCTGCAATTTTCAGGAAATGGAGCAGCGGGCCGGTGATGCTATCTTCTCAGTCAGTGAGAATTTTAAAAACCAGTTGCAGGAGATATTTCAGCCAGACTCCCTTCCGGAAGTGGACGAATATGTCCTGGAACGGATTTGCAAGGCATCGACCTGGTTTCAGAAAAAATTCGCAGAGATTTTCGGACAGACAGTGGACAGGCTGCACGTTGATACTGATAACAGTGAATTACGGAAAAAAATCACCAACGTCCTCAATAACTGCAAAAGAGAATCAGCAATCAAACTGGCCGGGATCAAGAGTTGTGCGGATGGTTTTTCCCCGGAACGATACCTTCAAGCCGTGATCAGGGCTGATCTTGATTTTGTCCCGGAAAAAGCAAAAAAATCAAAACCGCTGGAATACAACGAAGCAGACCTTGACAACCCGGAGTTGTTCACGGCCATGAAAAAGTGGAGATCAAAAAAGGCAGAAGAATTGGAGATTGCTCCAGCTCAGATTATCCACTTGCGGGTTCTGATTCTGATTGCGGCCAGTCTTCCTGGTTCTCGCACGGCGTTGAGGAAAATCCGGGGGGTGGGGCCGAAAACACTCAAAAACTATGGGGAGGAACTGCTGCAGATAATTCATGAATACCTGGAGAAGTAAAACATTTTCCTGACACGTACTCAACATTTACTACAAATCAATGTATCCCAAAAAACCTGTTCCTCTTCCCACATACAGACGGCATGTACATTGAAAGCTGATCTGGTCATAATAGATGAGAAAATTGGTCGAAATGTAGCTGAATATATGGGTCTTTATGTCATCGGCACATTGGGAGTTCTGTTAAATGCCAAACAAAAAGGGCTGATTGAATCATTTTCAGATTGCGTGAAGGACATGCAGAAAAATGGTTTGCACTATCATCCACTGCTTATTGAAAGGTTGATTGCTGAGTGCGGTGAATAATAGATAAGGGGAAATCGTGGTCTGTTCCCCATTGTTCTGAATAAACAGTACCTGACTCTGATACAAGCAGCATCGTCTCGTTTATGCCCCATACTTAACCTGCCCTTTTTGCCTGAATTAAGTAAGGCGTTCACTGATTTTACGTTTTTCCTTGCAGGACAATGCTTTTTCCACATCTTGCCGACAAATCGCATTGTGCGGAACGAAATACCCGTTGTAATTACCTGTAAATCATAGTATCCGAAGAGCAGTTCTTATTCCCGACCAATGGACAGTAAAGATAAAGAATGCGTGAGTTCCGGGGGACACCATACTTAATTATTGACTTTGTGCATTGCACATCGGATCGAAGCACGCCAATACCTTGTGGGCGAAAGAGGATAATCGATGCGATTATGGCGAAATCCGCATGATTGGTTATGCCTATATTGGATTACGTCTTTTTTGTGTTATTTATACAGATCGTGGCAGAGTTCGCCGTATCATCAGCTTGCGAAAAGCAAATAAACATGAGGTAAAATGTTATGCCCAAGCTTAAGGAAGGAACTGTTTTCCCTACAGATGAAGAAGAAAAAGCCATCAATAATGGTATTGCATCTGATCCTGATACTTATGAACTTTCAGAAGCAGAATTTACTCAATTACGTCCCGTTGGCAGACCTCCAGCAGAAAGAACTAAAGATAGAATCACTATTCGATTATCAAGTGAAGTCACTGAATATTTTAGAAATACAGGGAAAGATTGGCAAACCAGAATGGATAAAATATTGCTGGAATATGTGACTACACAGATAGAATATGATGCCCTCTATGTACAGGAATGCCGGGAACACTATGCTTAATTACTTAAATAAGGATGAATTAAGTAAGGTGTCCCCAAAACTCCGGCATACCTGCCACGCACCAAAACCGTTGGGATGAAGTGTGCCGGCGTTGCGAGCAGGCGACATGGTTTTGTCAAAGGGTAGGGGCTGTAAATTTGCCCGACCCTGATTCATAGCCTGCCGCAGGAACAAACGGGGTTAGGGGCGATACTGTTCAGTCGGGTGTTTTTCCTTGCAGGGCATGATTTTTCCACATCTTGCCGACAACTCGCATTGCCCGGAACGAAATAACCGTTGTAATTACCAGTAAATCATGGTAACCGAAGAGCAGTTTTTATTCCCGACCAATGGACAGTGAAGATAAAGAATGCGGACAAGCTGATACTGCAAGCCGCTGATTCCCCGTCACGACACGATTACAGAAGAGAGAAAGAGATATGATAAAAAGTAACCGTTCACCGGGAAATTTATCCAACTTGTATTCAGATTAAAAGCGTGCGTTCCTAATTGATCTCGGGTATGCTTTACACATGTCCGAGCTATTCACCTACCGCAAACGTACCATAACTACCAACGACATCAACTTTCTCCGTCAACTCATCGACAAAAATCCCGATGAAAGCCGTAGATCTTTGTCCT
>DAOVTM010000114.1 GCA_030633145.1 Desulfobulbaceae bacterium | reverse complement strand
CAGCGACTGATGCCAAGCATGGTGATTCTGCCAGTCATCACCAGTAAGGTTTGACTGATCACCTGGAGTTGGCGGTAAGTAGTCGTATCAAGCAGGGGCTGTAAACAGGTTAAAATTGTGGTAATTTCATTCATGAGCAGTTGTTGGTTGTATTTATATGCTTTGTTGTGATCGCATATTTTAACAACTACTCATTTTATAGCCCTAATTAGTTCATATTTTGGCGAAGGTATTGATAATACCATAAGGTCGTAGTTTGGTGTGAGTGAAACGAACCCCAACATTTCAGTGTAATTCCAAACAAAGAGGTTGGGCATAAGTATCTGACCGTTCGTTTCCACAATCATTACCGAAGTGAAAAGTAATTGGCAGTGGCGATCATCATGTTGGGTTTCGTTCCTCAACCCAGGTAAGCGAGGTACGAGACTCCGACCTATCGGGCTTTAACAGGTAAAAGACGTACTCGAATCTGTCCATCGGTTACACTAATGATAGAACCTTGTTCAAGCATTTCACCATGCCTTTTGAGGATATCACTGATATAGCGATTGATATTTTCAGGACTCATATTGTGTAAACGAAAAACGACAATGCTGGGAAGTTTATCTCCGCTGGCCGCTATCAGCTCACCAAAATCGAGATCGTGGGTCAGAAGAATTCGATTCTCATCCCGCGCTTTTTTCATAATGGCACTATCCTGCCAGCGATCAAGCCCCTGCTCGTGCAAGTGCAGTGCATTATGGTTCAAGTCTTGCAGAAAAAGGACTGTTTTGGGTGATATACCCATGTCAGCCAGGAATTTCATGCTGCCACCGGCTCCACCCTATGCACTGTTTCCTCTGCCAACCACGCAACATATTGAAGAGATTGACGAATATCCTCTTCCTCAAGGTAAGGGTAGTCTTCGATAATTTTAGTTCTATCTATCTCATTAGCAACAAGATTAACTATCAAGGACACGGTAACTCGCAAGCCTCGAATGCAGGCGCGTCCGCCCATTATGTTTGGATCAAAGGTTATACGATCAAATTCTCTCATGGAGATGACTCCTTTTTTGTTGTTCAATTCGGTATAGTTTTTACTGGCTGCCAGCGTAAGCCGGGATGATTTTTCTTATCTTCAAAATTAAGCTTTATCTGTACAGGGCAGACAGTAGGTTGGGTTGAGGGAAACGAAATCCAACATTTTAACTATCAACGCTGCTGTGTCAACAAAAACCGGTTTCATGATGTTTTGGGTAATCCATAGAGGTAATGATCATGGTTTTCGGCAAAATTTTCTATACCCGTATCCATTGCCATTGCATTAATGTCAAGGTCGTCCCAGGGATCTTTTTCAACAGGAGTTGGTTTTTCAAAAATTTTTGTTTTCATGCCTTCCTGAACAAAAATTGCTTTTAATTGCTTAATGATGAATTTTACCCTGTCAGCAGGGAGAGCATCTGGTAAATCAATTGTTAGCTGCATTGTTTAGTCCTGTAAATCGGTTTAAGATTTAGTTTCGCAAAGTCTCCGTAGGTTGGGTTGAGGAACGAAACCCAACACACATGGGGTTGTAAGATGAAACAGGTTTTTATGGAAAAAATTGTTAATGAGAGAAAATAATTTGTTTTTTGATATATTCTGTTGGGTTTCGTTCCTCAACCCAGGTAAGCGAGGTACGAGACTCCGACCTACCGGCTGTTAAATTAAATCATTTAATAATAGCACGAATCAGTAGGTTGGTGTGAGTGAAACGAACCCCAACATTTCAGTGTAATTCCCAACAAAGAGGTTGTGCATAAGTATTTGACCATTCGTTTCCGCAATCATTGCCGAAGTGAAAAGCAATTGGTAGTGGCGATCATTATGTTGGGTTTCGTTCCTCAACCCAACCTACCCAGCTGTTACAGTTTCATAATATAAGCCAAAGCGAAATAGGGTGGCATGTTGTTGTGAGCTTGATCGCTACCCTTTGAATCATGTCCGTGGGTAGCATCGATATTAGCAACACCATAAGAGAAAGAACCACTCGATGATTCATTATTATGGTACTTGTCGCCTATATAGCTTGATCCACTAAAAATACCATGAGCATCTTGCAAGGCTGTACCGGAAGTCTGACCATGGAAAATCAAAGAACCTGTCAAAGATTTGCTCCCATGATCATGAGTAGGCATCTCCTCAATCGTCAAAACATGAGTTTCCTCACCACCGGTTGAATCTGGAGCAAAACGGTCACCAGCGCCCAGTATAAAACGATTCCTTAAGTCCGGGGTGTCGTTATTCCCATCACACAAAGCCCACCCCTCAGGAATCTGATCAACAGCCCCACTCCACATAACAATAACCCCGGCAGGTACACCGCCGAGAAACGATTGAAAAGCATAAGCAACACTGGTCAACTGCTGCCGGGGCACAAGTACCGGTTCAGTTCCAACCTGAATCCCGATAAAAGTGGTTCCAGTAAACGCCCTGGGATCAAGTGGATTGCTTGTATTAGAACCAAGGGTCACGGAAAAACGTCCGCTGCTGTCCAGGCTAACTTCTGGTTGTTGTTCTGTCCAAAACAAAGCACCGCCATCTCCATAGAGACTGAAGGTGATAGACTGTAAACCTGTTACGGCCTGGCCGGTATCGTTGTTCAACATGCCTGATAATTGAGCGTGGAAGGAACCGCTGCAAGCCCATTTTCAGCGACTACGGTTACGGAAAGCAGGGTAATAAACAGGATAAGGGCATTTTTCAGGTCACGAATATCACTTCCTTTGTTGATTTTAAAACGATTTTTTATACGATATGGCTGTATGTTACAGCTTCATTATATACGCTAAAATGTAGTAGGGCGGCATGTTGTTGTGGGGTTGGTCTTCGCCTGCAGAATCGGTTTTTGTTCTAACGCCAAAACTTAAATTTGTACCAACCCAACTATTGCTGCCTCCCGTTGTAACGGCATAAGTTTTGTGAAAATGACTCGGCATCTCCTCCACCGTAAGCGTATGCTCCTTTTCACCTCCAGGCGGGTTGCCCATGACATATTCATCACTTGCGCCAAGCACAAATCGTCCCCGCAGGTCAGGAGTCCCCAGCGTGCCATCACAAATTGCCCAGCCACCCGGCACATCATCAACCGCCCACTCCACATAATAATTCCACCCGGCGGTGTACCGTTAGCAGCATTGAGCGCATACGCCACACTGGTCAACTGCTGTGGCGGGGCAAGCTCCGATTCAGTGCCAACCTGAATGCCAATGGAAGTAGTACCGGTAAAATCAACGGGATCAAGGGTGTTGTCATTATCAGAACCAAGGGTTACGGAGAATCTGCCGCTGAGATCAAGGGTAACATCTTGTTCTTCAGTCCAGAACGAGTTGCCGTTTTCTCCGTAGAGTCTAAAAGTAATTGTATGTTCCCCGGTGACCGGCTTATCGGTACTGTCGGTCAACAGCCCTGGTAGTTAAGTGTGGCAGGAACTGTCGCAAGGCCATCAGCGGGACTCAGGACAAAAAGAATAACAAATATGGATAAACAGATGATCGAATTACGCATTTTATTGCCTCATTATTTGCTGTTGTCTCTTGGGAACCCCAGATGCCTTATTCAAAACAATGTTTTTTTTATGGTGCTGAAGCACTATTCAGTATTGCAGGGAGCATCATCAGCCAGAAGCCTTGCGGAGAAGAACCCGGCTTATTATATCCAGTACCACCTGGTGCATTTACCTCTTTAGGATGATACACAACAAGGGCAGGATCTCTCTCTCCGGCAACCTGGTTCAGGTATTCCTGGAGATCGGTATAGCCGTCTCCATCCCAATCCGATGTGCTGTCAGCAGTTGTCAAATCGCCAAAGAAAGCTGTTTCCCAGCCATCATCAATGCCGTCTTTGTCGCTGTCCGGGATTTCTGCATTAATCGTAACGGCTCTATTAATCACAGAAGTCGTGAGAGCTGGAAAAGCCAGAGCAAGATCAGCCTCTCCAATAACAGAGCTGTACAGAATTGGAATCGACTCTCCGCCTGCCGAGTAGCCGCCTTGGACATTGTTGACTGTAATCGGGGTTATTGATAAAGGATAAATACCGGCAGGAGTGTCATTCTTGACGGAAAAAGTCAGGGTAAACAACGAAAGAAGTGATTTGCCGGTATTCACCCTTGCACCGGCAATAAGAACCTTGCCTGTAGAGATTTTATGCAGCATGGGTTGTGAGTATGTCACCCCTTCGACCTGGGTATTTATTTCAGGGAAAGGACTCGGGACAGGGCTTATTAACGAACGCATCAAAAAAAGAGGATTCTATAGCTGTCAGGGTAAGATAGTCTGTATTGTAGCTCAGAGTAAAAGCCGCCGCTGCTATTTGTAAAGAGTGATCAACCCGGATATCAATGGTGATAGTATCTCCAGCTTGTGCTGAGCTACTATCCACACTCATTTCGACAGCTTCGGAACAGATTGGCAAAAGAAACAAGAGGAACAAAAAAATAAAAAAACATCTTTGAATCTGTACCAACCTGTCATGGCAGCCCCCTTACCTGTTTTAGATGTGACTAAAATATGTTAATAAATAATACCATTACTTCAAAAGAATACGCAAGTCAAGTTATTTACGGGTGTCATTATGACAACGAATATGTTACATATACAGAAAAAGTTGTATATCATCAGGTCGATGAATAATTGAGTAACTATCAATAATCCGTGAAAACATCTAACTCAAGGTTACAAGTTTTTGCGAGAAACAAGTCTTTGCGAGAATCGAGGCATTATGAAAAAAAACGATTCATTTTCCCTACTCTGCAGGTGCATACAACCAGGCACGGGAGCTGAATTGGAGGTGATCGCAGGTAACAGCGAAATCAACTGGCACGGACTCATGCAGGCCGCAGACCGTCATTTTGCCTCTACCCTCCTCTATTATCAGCTGCAAAAAAAAAGGATCCTCCATCTGTTGCCTGAAGAGCTGAAGTCTCTGCTTGAACAGATTTTTTCCCTGAACCAACAGCGCAACAGGTTGATCCTCAGCGAGGTGAACCATATTGCCTCCCTGCTCAACTCGGTCGGGATTGAGCCGCTTTTCCTCAAAGGGTGTGCTGGCCTGATTATGGAGATTTATGACGATGTCGGCCTGCGCATTATGAATGATGTTGACTTCATGGTGGATGAGAAAGAGCTTTCCGCCTGTGTGCAGGCGATGGAGGCCGATGGATACTATCCCATGGAGGAGGTCAATCTGGCCGAGGATTTTTATCACCTCAACCCGCTTATCCATGACAACCATAATATCAGATTTGAAATCCATAAACGGCTGGATCTGGAATATAACCCGCAACTTGACAGCGACACCATCCTTGCCCAATCCATTGTCAAGAAAGTGAAGGGCGGGGTGGTACGGGTGCCGGAGAAATCACACTTTATTATCCATAACCTGCTCCATCACCAGCTATTCAACCGTGGTCTGTTTGAGGAAAACGTCCCCCTGTATCAGTTGTATGACCTCTATGCCCTGCGGGAAAAAGATGAACAGGAGCTTGACTGGAAACTGATAGAGCGGTTTTTTAAAGAGGCGCAATTTCCCGATGCCCTGTACTATCCTCTGGGGCTGCTTGATAAGTACTACAGGCAACCTCCCCCAGCTGCGATCCATGCTATGGGACTCAGGACATTATTAATTCAGGTGAAGAGGGCTTACACTCGACTTACGTCCTGATCTTCCATCCAATATTTATCTTTACTGATATGATCTTTTTCAATCCGGCAAACTTTTCCTTGCGCATCCTTATAACTCTTTCTTGTTAAAAAGGTTATATTGTGTTATGTTGTATTTTTGAAAAATATTGTGTGGCAGCCAAAAGCGAAGCGGCAACTCAAAAAGATCAAAGAACGAAATAGCAAAAAGATGATACTTGAAGGCGTTGAGACTCTGGCTGGCTTTCCAGAGGTTGCCGAAGTAAAACAATTAATAAATCATACATGCACCCACCGCCTCAAGGTGGGCAACTTCTGGTAGGCATCTTCAGGTAGGCAACTTCAGGTGGGCAACTTCAGAATACTGTTCAACGCCTTTGAAGCTGTAAATATTGTGAGTATTGAGGAAGTAAAAAAGAGAAATGAACGTACATACCGTTGATTTTCAAACCATTGAGCATGAAGGCAAGCCCGCCTTTGTTCTGGTGCCGTTTGATATTTTTAGAAAAATTCGTCCGTTGCTGGAAAATAAGGACGTTCGTTCCACCATTCCCCATGAGATTGTTAAACGCAATACCCTTGATGACGTTCCCATGATAAAGGCATGGCGTGAATATCTTGGCTTGACACAACAGGAACTCGCAGAAAAAGCCAATGTAACGCAACCGGCAATAGCCAAGATAGAGCGTCCTGGTACAAATCCGAGAAACTCTACCTTGAAAAAAATAGCGGATGCGATGATGATTACTGTGGAACAACTTGAGGAATGACGCTACATGATGTTACTGCAGACGGAGTTATTTTGACGGAACTAACAACAGACAAACTCTGGATAGTGACTGGCAGGGATGGCAATGCGATTTATTTAACCCAGGAATGACGGGAGCATATCATTGAGTTAAGCAACCATCCTGAAATGACAATTACCGGTAGGGTGCGCTGTGCGCACCGGCGATTCTTGAATTTTGATCAAAAAATGGCAAATTGTAAGTGAAAGATGCCAATATTTTGTTACATTAATTTTGTACTGGTACTTAGAGCGTCCAGGTACAAGTCCAAGGCAATCAACCTTAAAGAGAATTTAAAATGACACATACTGCACGATTATTCACAAATGGCAACACTCAGGCAGTAAGAATCCCGGCTGAATTCAAATTTGACTGCGATGAAGTATATATTCGTCAAGTCAGTGAAACAGAGGATCTTGTACTCTCCAAAAAACCCGATTCCTGGGAGGGGTTCTTCAAGCTGATTCCCCCAGGGAATGACCTTGACGACTTCCTGAACGAACGAGAGAATGAAATTCCCCCACAGCGGGATCTTTTTTAATGGGAGCAACATCACATTTATATTTGCTTGATACCAATACTGTCAGCTATCTTATCAAGGGACAGCACCAGGAAATTCGCCATAATTTACTGAATGTACCCATGTCCACCATTGCCATCTCGGTTATCACGGAAGCAGAGTTGCTTCTCGGGGTCGCCAAAAAGCCTGATTCTAAACATCTTCCATTGCTGGTTAAAGAATTTCTCCTCCGGGTGACAATATTACCATGGGATTCAGCAGCAGCAGCCTCTTATGCTCGATTACGGGCAAGTTGTGAAAGAGAGGGTAAGCCCCTGGGAACTATGGACATGTTGATTGCGGCTCATTGCAAGTCGGTTAACTGTACTTTAATAACCAACGACAAAGCATTTTACAATATTGCGCATAAGCTGTCTTTGCAAGATTGGACCAAGCCAGTTCACGAAATTATTTGAAAACATCCTTGATTGGCCTCAGATTTTGTACCTGAAATCAGGTTCTGTTCAAATCTTAACCCCCCCGGTACTGATCGCCCAGGCATCAATGGGCAGGTCATAGTGAAGGATAACCGAGTTAAGCATAAACCAGTATTTCCTGTCCTCAGGATGTTCGATAATGAGCAGGATACCTGACCGCTTACCAGTCTGTAAACCGTAATACAGGCTCTGACCAATGGCCTCGAAAAACTTATTCGCAAAATCCGCTTCCACTGCGTGGCTATCCGTGACGCAGTCACAGCGGGTATTATCATAGAGAACAACCTCAGTCTGACCCCGACCGGCACACCATTTGTCTATATACCATTTTTCATGGTGCGTCCGCTTTGCTGCTACCGTGTTCGGCAGGAAAAAAAGGAGCATAATAAAGCCGATAAGCAGATGAACAGCTCTCCTGAACTTGAGTTCATTACGTTTACGATGCCAGCTGCAGCACAGGGATATTAGGTTCCATTCCATAATTTTCTTCAGCCAAACCATCACTTCTTTGTTGGTCATTTGCAGATACTGTTTTATAATGACTTTGAGAATACTATCAAGAACAATTCGTTTTACTCAACCGTACATCCAAATCTGGACGAGGTATAGCATGACCAGCCCCCAAGAGACAACCCTGGACTCCATAGCCCTTAAGCGAAACATCATAGAAACAGCAAGCGAGGTAGAAATCGCCCCGCACCATCTGCTGCTGCTGGAAGTGGTGGAGGGAACGCACGGCCTGACCCACAAACTGGATTTTCTCCTCAAAGAGATCAATCATCCCTTTCGCAACTGGCAAATGATTATCCCGGATCTTCGCTCCTTTGTTTTGAAAAATTTTATTCGCTACCGCCGACACGATAAGGGTTCGGAGTGTTTTACCCTCTTCACCTCCATTTTTCTCAAAGCCCTGGATGACTCCAAAAAAAACAGCAAGGTGGTGGCCATGACCATGGAGGCCATGCTGGCCTACGCCGATAAGCTGATCAGCTCATTAAACGCTGAAACTCTGCCTCTCTACGAGAAAGAGATCAACACCTTTTTTGACCATCTTCTACGCCTTGACGAGATAGACGATGACCTGATGATGTATATGGTGCAGGGTCATCATCCCATGAAAAAAATGGCCACTAAGCTGCTCGCCATCGGCGAAGGCACCTTTTCCTGCACCCCGGTGGCTCTGCTTATGGAAAAAATCCTGGGACTTAACTACGGCTACTGGCTGGGTGAGGAGAATCCTCAGCCCTGGTTTGTGGCTGAGTGCGGAGATTTCTGCCAACACTGGCAGGCTGGATCGCTGCTCTCTGCCATTTCCCATGACCGTATCCGACAGCATCTTGCGGCCCTGGAACTCATTGATGTACTGAATGACCCTTTTCAGGCACTCAGTGAGGTTCTGGAACTGCCCGCACACATGGATATCGTACGCATGTACCGGGAAATTCCAAAAAAACTTGCCGCCATTGATCAGGATTCCGTTGACATCGCTTTTGTGGAAAACCGTAAACTGATCTTCCTCTTCCGCATCATGGATACCGCAGGGCTGCACCTCATCCATGAGGAAACCCTGCGTGAAATCAACCGTTCCCTGGTTCAGCTCATCCGGCAGCAGAGCTATGAAGAGATTGAACAGTTTTTCATCACCACCTTCCAGCTCCTCAAGGCCAATGTACGCAAATATCCCCACACCTCCCTGCAGTGCATTCAGGTCATCGGCGGCGAGGTCTTTAAACGGGGCAACTCCCGCCTGGTGGAGGCATTTCTCTTTGAGGCGGTACGTTTCGGCTTCCAATATGCCAATGTCATGGGCGTTGATGAGGACTGGCAGCCCATCACCAACCCGGCTCATCTCAACAATATCCGAGCCTGGCTCAGCCTGATCATGCAGGAGCCGAAATGGTGTTCCACCCTTTTTTCCGCCCTGATCATCAACATCAAGCTTTCCGGCACCTGTGTCAAGGATACCGACCTCTTTCAGCGGGACATCACCGACCTGCTCAACCATCCCATAGCCCCCATCTATAATCTGGCTAAACAGTTTACCAAGCTGATGCCGGTCTTCTTTAACGAGATCGGAGCCGAAGGAGAGCTGCGTGATGTCTCCACCGAACTGGACGAGCTGCATAAACGCCATGATGTGTTGATCCATTTTCTCCGCAAGCAGTCCCATGTGGAATCCTCCAACCTGATTGTCGGTTTTATCCAGGGGATCTTTGCCTTTTGGCTCACCCTGGACAAGAGTCATCTTCGCGCCTATATGCCCGAGGATATCATCAGTCAGATCGAAATCAGCGGACCCTTTGTTGATGAACAGCACATCCTGACCCTCCGTATCCGAGATGAGCTGCAGTTCCATTCCATGGACGATATTCTGGCCTGGAACGTAGAGGAACGGACACTGTACCTTGGGCGGCAGACCGATATTTCCACTAATGAACTGCGCCGTTTTGAGCTGCTTGTGAAGATGTTCAAGCTGCTCCACCACAAGTATAATCTGGGAATGCAGGAACTGCGCAACCAACTGAGCCAGGCTGCCCAGAGCGGTTTTCCTGAGATGGAAAATCTGCTGGAAGTACTGGAAGGTGGTGATACCTATCGCTGCCTGGACAAACTGCTCACCAACCTGGAACAGCTCAACAGCACTATT
>DAOVTM010000047.1 GCA_030633145.1 Desulfobulbaceae bacterium | reverse complement strand
GGACAAAGAGATCGTGCATCTCGGTGGCCTTGCCCACAAGCCAGGGTCGGAGAATATTGTCCAGGCTACCTGCAATACCGCCGCAGATCACTGCCAGGATAACAGCCCCGCTGTAATCGCCGCCCACTGTGAGAATCAGCAGGGCTGGAATCCAGACAATGGCAGTGCCGAATGCCGGAATAATCGACATCACCGCCATGACCGTCCCCCAGAATACCGCACCCTGAATCCCGGCCAGGAGAAAGGCAAATCCGCAGAGACCTCCTTGCAGGATACCGATAATCATGGTCGATTTTAAGGTGGCCCCTGCAACTGAGGTAAAGCGGTCAAGCAGCCGTTGCTCGTCGTGGTCAGTCAGGGGCAGGTAATAGAGGATTTTTGCCAGCAGGGCATTCCCCATGGTGAGAAAATAAAACATCACATAGAGCATAATTACCATGCTGAACAGCCCGCTGATGGTACCCTTAGTGAGAGAAGTGAGGGAGTTGATCAGGAGATTAGAGATCATGCCCACGGCCTGCCCGGCCTTGTTGAGCAGCATGTCCCGGTAGGGGAGCAACATCTCGTAATATGGAATCTTTTCCAACCAGACACTCACCACACCCGGTTCGTTCACAACCGACTCCACCCAGGGGGTAACAGACTGCCCTACATGCACGGCCTGCCCGACCACCACCCCGATGAGGATGGTGAGGGGGATGAGTATCAGGAGGACAATGGCGAGAATAGTGAGGATGGAGGCCAGGTTTTTACGATTATTTAAGAGTTTCAGCAAACGTCGATAGACCGGGCCAGCCATGGCTGAAAAGAGTCCTGCCATGAAAATTGCCATCAGAAACTGTTTGATCATGAACAGAAACAGCCCGGAAATGGCCGCAACCATGACCAGCAGCACGACCTGATTGACCCGTTGATTTTTTACAAGCATGTTTATTCCTTGTTAATTCCAGCCAGTAAAACAGAGGTGAGACGTGTCAGATCCTCTGCTTCAATGATATAGGGGGGCATAAGATAGACCAGTCGTCCAAAGGGACGAATCCAGACCCCCTGTTTAACAAAAAAGGTCTGCAACTTTTGCATGTCCACTGCTTCCTTCATCTCGACTACTCCGATTGCGCCCAGTACCCGGACATCTGCCACCGCTGCCAGTTGTCTGGCCGGTTCCAGTTCTGCTTTGAGCTGGCCTTCGATCTCTTTGATCCTCTCCAGAAGGTTGGATTCCAGCAGGAGTTGGATAGAGGCCACGGCTACGGCGCAGGCCATGGGGTTGCCCATAAAGGTTGGCCCGTGCATGAAGATCCCTGGTTCTTTCCTGGAGATGGTCTCGGCAACATGGTCAGTGCAGAGGGTGGCTGCCAGAGTGAGATATCCGCCGGTCAGGGCCTTGCCTACGGTCATGATATCCGGTGCAATACCAGCATGTTCTGCCGCAAATAGCTTGCCTGTACGGCCAAATCCGGTGGCTATTTCATCAAAGATAAGCAGTGTTCCGTATTGGTCACAGAGTCGGCGCAGCTCGCGCAGGTATTGGGGATGATAAAACCACATCCCTCCTGCGCCCTGGACAATGGGTTCAATAATGATTGCCGCAATCTCATCCTTATGGGCAGCAAGTATTGTCTCCAGTTCCTGGATATCGTCCTGTTGCCACTGGTCTGTAAAACGGCAGTTAGGTCGGGGAGCAAAGAACTGTTTCGGGAGCGAGTCCGCAAACAGGGTGTGCATCCCGGTGACCGGGTCGCACACTGACATGGCGTGGAAGGTGTCGCCGTAATAGCCCCCCCTGACAGTGAGAAAACGCTGTCTGCCCGAAAACCCGAGTCCATGCTGGTACTGGATGGCCATCTTGAGGGCAACTTCAACCGCCACTGAACCGGAATCTGCGAGAAAAACCTTATCCAGACCGGTCGGAGTCAGCTCAACGAGCAGACGGCTCAACTCCACAGCCGGGGCATGGGTCAGGCCGCCGAACATGACATGAGCCATTTGCTCGGTCTGTTCCTTAACGGCCTGGTTCAGTACAGGATGGTTGTAGCCGTGTATGGCAGCCCACCAGGAAGACATCCCATCGATTAGTTCACGACCGTCCTCCAGGCGCAAGCGTACGCCATGAGCCGACTGTACCGCAAATACCGGCAGCGGGTCTGTTATGGAGGTGTAGGGGTGCCAGATATGGTGTCGGTCAAATTGGAGCATCAGAGTGAGTTCATAGCATAGGAATTTTCATTTTATCCTCTCGTTTACTCGTTCCCATGCGCTGCGTGGGAATGCGCATCGGCGCGCTGCGCCATAAATGACGCAACGCATCCCTATCCCTAACCGTTCCCACGCAGCGCGTGGGAACGAGAGTAAATTGGAGCATCAGAGTGAGTTCATAGTTCGTTACTCAAACAATTCAGAATGACTACCAAGTCTGGCTGGTCGAAACTCAAAGTCAGTAATGGTGTAAATGAGCAGCCAATCCGGCTCGATGTGACATTCCCGGTAATCCCGCCACACGCCTTTCAACTTATGATCGTGATATTGTGCAGACAACGGTTCAGGAACAGCCAGATGTTTCAAAACCATCTTTAAATGATCGATATCTTTTCCCTGTCTTTTTGCTTTTTTCAAGTCTTTTTTGAATTTGCAAGTAGGGCGAATAGGCAGCATCAGGATACTTCCATGTCCTGGAACATTTCATCTACCGTATCATATTTTTCCCCTTTGCCGTCTCTTGCCTCCTGCATAGCCTGTCTGGTCGCCTGATTCGGGATTCGCATCTCAAAGGGGATTCCCCCGCAGGCAATAATCTGTTTGTAAAACAGCTCGTAGGCGGTGGAAATTGATATACCCAGGGTTTTAAGAATATCTTCAGCCTCTTTTTTAGTTTCCGGGGTGAGCCGGGCATGAACTGTAGCTGTCTTAGCCATGTTGATAGCCTCGTTTGCAATTAATGTATAGCATTACGGTACACATTGCTGTGGAGTGCGTCAAGGTGATTTGTGAATTATGGCAGGATGGGCAGGGCAGAGGGATGGGAGAATCGGTATTCCGCCGTGGAAGGGAGAGAGAGCCTCCACGGCGGGTCCGATGGGGTCAGGGGAACATTAGAAACTGTATCCTACGCCAACCATTACATTATTACTGTGCATACTATAATCAGCACCCTTGATAGAGGCATCTCCAGTGCCGGTAAAGCGGTACTGCGCATCAAGGGATAACTGTGATGTGACTGCATAGGCAACCCCGCCCATGACCTGATAGGCAAGAGTGTCGTCGTAGTCGCTGGTGGGAAGACCAGGGGTGTTGAGGTCAAGTTTGGCCCAGCCAATACCACCGCCCACATAAGGTGTCCAGGGAGAGTTGGTCTGAACATCGTAATATCCGTTGAACATGAAGGCCTGGAGTTTGAAGTCACCTTCAGTGAAGTTGCCGTACTCGTTTTTGTACATCAGGGTGTCAACGTCATTTTTCTGCCAGAGGTATTCAACATCGGCGCGTAATGGTCCGAGAAAGTCATATCCGGCAGCAAAGGTGGCTGCCCAGCCCGAGTCATAGGTTACCTTGGCGGTGCCGCCGTTGCCGATCATGTTGTCAACATCGGTGTCCATTGCCATGGCGATTCCGCCGCTACCCCTGATGTAAAAAGAGTTATCTGCCGCTGTTGCGGTTAAGGGGATGGTCAGGGCTGAGAGAGCTGCAAGGCTTATGATTATTTTTTTCATTTTTTCTCCTGTTTCAATCGTTTGTTTAATTACAATTTGTTTAATTACAATGAATACCCCGCTCAACAGGATCATGTTTTGGATGTGCAGGGTAAGTTTGGTTTTATTGACAGATACAAGAAAAATTGCAAAACTCGTGCCGGAAAAAAATAGTTTTTTTGTTTTCTTGTTAAGCGATTGTTTTTACATGATATTACAACTTGTATGGATGAGATTTAGGATGGCGGGATGTTGACCTTTTGCACTGTCAAGGAAAGGAGGGGTATATTGATTGACGCATTGCTGATGTTTCAAGTTCCCTGTCACTCGTCCTTAATAAGCGACAACCCCGGTATCAGAGTCTGGGTGGACATCACCCCCTTGAGGCGGCGGATACTGCCGTGCGTAAAGCGGGAGATCAGCTCGGCATCAGAGGACATCAGTTCCCGCACCAGTACTACCTTGATGATAATATCAATGGCCCCATGCACTGAATGAAGCTCGCGTACTGGTTCCAGTTCCATGAGTCGGTCAATGATTTTCTGTTCCATTCTGCCATCCACATTGAGCAGGACAAAGAAGATGATATTCTGTTTCATCTCCGGGTATTCGTTTTTTTTCATTGCTGCCATTTTTGTTCTGAACGCCTCCATGTCAGGGGGAATCTGTTTGTCAATAGCACTGCCATACTGTCTGGATTGTGCATCTGTCCACTGATGTCGGGAAATATAGAGGTACAGGTCATCCACAGTCCGGTTGGGAAAGCGATCGGTCAGGTTGCTGTTGTTGATGATGGTGATCAGTGGTTGATAGATGGTCTCGTACCAGTCAATAGCTGCCTGCTGGTAGCTGGTGTCTGTGGATTTTTCCGAGAGCCATGCCTGGTGTTTACGGATCTGTAATTCAAGATGGTGATACTGATCCAGCTCGGTCAGGGTGATCGGTACCAAGAGTCCTGCGCTATCACGGAATTCGATCTTTTCCAGGTAGAGCATGTTTTCCAGGGACTTTTTCGTTGGCAACAGCTCCACGATCCTGGCCTGGATGGTGTTGCGACCGAGTTCTCTGGCTGCCCCTACCCGATGGTGACCGTCCAGGATAAAATAATCATCCTTGATCTGATAGAGGGAGACCGGGGGCAGGGAAACATTGTCCCGCATGGCCCTGATAATCCCCTGAAAACGGGCTTCACCGCCTCGATTTCTCGCCCGGAATGTCCCGTCAAAATCCCGGTACCTGCCCACTGTGCCGATGATCTGTTCAATGGGAACACTCCCGGCACCACGATCCACGATTTTTGTGGCCTGCTCCTCCTCCCTGGCATCATCAAAACGGCGTGGTTCATCCTGCTCAGGAAAGAAGGCACGAAAGAGGTCATAAGGTAAAGACATAATAGCCGCAGCAGTTAATGATTTGGGTGTTTTTTTTCCAGGTGATCCTTCCCTCATCCGAGCTGAACTGCCTGTGGATATGACCATGGAGAAAGAAGGCGGGGCAGAAGCGGTTGATCAGACTGTGGAAGGATTTAAAGCCGCGATGACAACGGTCTTCAGCATCACCGACATGCCGGGGCGGGGCATGACTGATGATAATATCCACCCCCAGCTGTTTCCAGACCGCAAAGGTGAGCTTGAAGAGCAAGCGCCGCATCTCGTTTTCATGAAACTGGTTGCAGCCGCCATTATACCATCTGCTTCCAGGAATGCCGAGGAGTTTAACCCCCTGTTCTCTGTGGGTGCGCAAACTGATGTCCACGCATCCCATGGGAGGGGACTGCTGATGGCGCAGGTCATGGTTTCCCAGGATATAGTAGAGCGGCGCGTCAACGACCGCCCGCACCCTGGCAAGGTATTCCGGCTGCAAGTCTCCGCAGGCCAGTATCAGGTCGATATCCGAGAATTGCCTGTCTCTTGCACTGCCTGTTAATAGTGCTACTGCAAAATCGGAGATTGCAAGTATTTTAATATGACTGTCCCCGCTATGCCCCATGTGTTTAAATCATCCTCGCCGGGAACTGTTTTTTCAAAAGCTTTCAAAAGCCATTGACGGGATATTATATTTCCTTTAGATAATTTACTGTTACAATGTGTTTATACTATCGCAGGAAAAGTTAAATGCAACAAGGTTCGTGGCCTATGCAGGATATTTTGATGAATGACGCTGTTATTATGATTATTGATGACAGTCCGGCAAGCCTGATACTGCTCACCGAAATTCTCTTACGGCAGGGTTTTACAGTAAGAGAGGCGTTAAGCGGCAGGGTGGCGTTGACCGGTATCAGACAACAGCCTCCAGACCTGATTCTGCTGGATATTCGGATGCCGGAGATGGATGGTTTTGAGGTGTGCAGACAGTTAAAAGATGATGCCGTAACCAGCAGCATACCGGTTATCTTTATCAGTGGACTTGAGCAGACAGAGGATAAAATTCAGGCCTTTGATGTTGGCGGGCTGGACTATATAACAAAACCTTTTGTGGCGACCGAGGTTATTGCGAGGGTACAACGTCATCTCGAACTCAGCAGGATGCAGCAGAACCTGGAAAGTATGGTGCAAGACCGTACCATCAAGCTGGAAGAAGCCAATACTGCCCTCAAAGTCCTCCTGGAACATCGCAGAGCCGGGCAGGAGGAATTTGAAAGAAATGTTGTCGGCCATATCAGCACCCTTATTAATCCATACCTTAAACGATTGCAAAAAACCGATTTGGACAGTCGGCAGATGGCTCTGTTGGAAGTTATAGGATCCAATCTTAAGGAAATCACCGCTGATTTCTCCGTTAAATTTCATTCCAGAGCCTTGGGCTTGACCCGGCGGGAGCTGGAAGTTGCTGCTCTGATAAAGACAGGCAATACAAATATGGAAATTGCCGTTATCCTGGATATTTCTGAAAATGCTGTCTCCTTTCATCGCCAGAATCTACGCAAAAAACTGGGTTTAATTGGTCAAAAGGTCAACCTGGTCTCCTATTTACATGAAATGGCCTCTGCCTGAATGCGGATTGCCTCACTGTTGCGCAGCATCAGGTTATCTCCCACGGTTTCTCTTCTGAAAGAGTAGCCACCTTCCCATAAAACATATAGGTTTACCCTGTATGTAATCTATAGACTCCCTATATTTACATTTTTGATATATACCTTTATAATATAAAGGTTAGGGATATAATTTGAGAGTTGACCACTCGTCCCAGTTTATTTTAGCAACGAAAGAGCGAAAGACTTTGCCGCTCTTCTTAATAACAAAATTTGAGAATAAAAAATATGCCTTCTCGCATCCATGGCGTACCCATATCAGCCTCAACAAGACATGAAGGTCAACACACCCCCGAAAGCGGCGTTGCCTCTCAGGTAAAATGTCAACAAGTAGCGGGAAAACAGCTTGATTTTTTGTATCAACATTTACCGTCTTCCCTGGTGGCAACTGTTGCCCTATCACTGCTTTTATTCTTTTTTCTTAAAGATTTTTCAGATCAAAATGTTTTACGAATCTGGCTTGCTCTGACACTTTTTGTTGTCCTGTTACGGAGTGTTTCAATTATTTTGTACAGCAAAGGCAAAAGACAATCTTCATTCAATGGGCAGTTGTATGAAAGAATGTTCATTGTCGGGGTTGCGGCCGCCGGGATGGCGTGGGGGAGTATGGGCTGGTGGATTTACCCCATGACTGAAGATGCCGGGAGCCAGATGTTTATATTTTTGATCCTCATTGGCGTAACCGGCGGGTCTGTGGCCAGTCTTGCCTATCGCCGCTTTACAGTTTATCTCTTTCTTTGTTTGGTCTTGTTCCCTTTGTTCTTTGGTCTGTATAATACTGCTAACCAACAAAAAGTTGCTCTTGCATTTGCCCTGGGTACCTATATTATTTTTCTTCTCAAAAATGGTCATCTGTTTCAAAAAAACAATGAGCAGATGCTGATTTTGAAAGAAAATGCTCTGCTTGATAAAGAAAACCTGCACCTGGCACAACTAAAAGAAATTGACAATGGCCTCTATCTTGATTCCATCCTCCAGTCGTCCACTGAAACAGCAATTGTTGCCACGGACACGGACTTCAGGATAAATTATTTTAATCCAAAAGCAGAACTGATTTTTGGTATAGATAAAGAAAATGCCCTTGGAAGCACTCTTATGGAGATTCATAATCGGCAAGGCTTTGGCAGTGCTGGCATGGGACGTTTTCATCAGATTGTTCAACAGGTTCGGCAAACAGGTTCCTGTCCATTGTTTGAAATGCAGATCGGCGCAATTTTTATAGAGACACGGATAAGCAGCATCAAAAATCATACAGGTGCGTTTGCTGGTTTTCTCCTCCTGGCCAATGATGTAACCGAGCGTACGAAGGTCAATGACCAGCTCCGTAAACTCTCCCGGGCAGTGGAGCAGAGTCACTCCACCATTGTCATCACTGATCTGGATGCAAATATTGAATTTGCCAATCCTGCCTTTAGCAACAGTACCGGTTATACCCTGGAAGAGGCACTTGGTCAAAACCCGAGGATACTGAGTTCTGGTCAGCAGGGGTCGAACTTCTATCAGGAGATGTGGGATACCCTGATGGCAGGCAGGGTCTGGCAAGGTGAGATGCATAATAAACGGAAGGATGGTTCACTCTATTGGGAGTTTGCCACGATCTCACCGGTGAAAGACAAAAATGACAAAACAACCCATTATGTTGCGGTCAAGGAGGATGTCACTGCCCGCAAGGAAGCCGAACACTTTATAGAGGAGAACCGGAAACAATTATCTGAAAGCAACAGGCAGCTTGAGGCTGCAAAGGATACAGCAGAGAAGATGAGCAGAGAAGCAGAGAGAGCCAATCAGGCTAAATCCTCTTTTCTCGCCAACATGAGCCATGAAATACGAACTCCGATGAACTCCATTATTGGACGAACTGCGCTTGCCCTTGACAACAACATTGACCAGGAAACACGTTCACATCTGGAGATGATTGGTACTTCTTCAGAAAATCTCCTTGCCCTGATCAATGATATCCTTGATTTCTCAAAAATTGAGGCGGGTGAATTGAATATTGACAATAAACCCTTTGATCTGTTCGAGACCATAGAATCCTGTTTCAAGACCATGAACATCCTGGTGGAAGAACAGGATAGAGGGGTGGAGCTTTCCTGGCATCTTGCCCCTGAGGTGCCGCATGCTGTTATTGGTGATGCCTTGCGGGTGCGGCAAATACTCCTCAACTTGCTCGGTAACAGTGTCAAGTTTACAAAAAAAGGGGGAATTTCTCTCCGGGTAAATAGTCTGCTAACCGATGGTTCCCTTAAACTTCAATTCACGGTGGAGGACAGTGGGACAGGCATTGCCTCTGATAAACTGGAGCATATTTTCAACGAGTTCAGCCAGGAGGACAGCAGTATAACCAGACAATTCGGCGGTACCGGTCTTGGATTAACCATCTGTCGGCAACTCTGCCAGCTCATGGGCGGTGAAATTGAGGCCAAGAGTACCCTGGGCCAGGGCAGCAGTTTTACTTTCACCCTTCCTTTTCAGCCCTGTAGCAGCAAGGATATACCCGTCCAGAAAGAACCGGGCAAAGTTGAGCAGATATCCCTCCCCTCTCTGTCTATCCTGCTTGTGGAGGATAATGAAGCCAACCGGATTCTGGCAACAATGGTGCTGGAAAAAGGAGGGCATCGTGTAACAGAGGCTCATGATGGTTTGCATGCCTTAAATCTGCTGGTCAGGGATGATTTTGATCTGGTTTTAATGGATGTTCAGATGCCGATTATGGATGGATTGAGCAGTACCAGAATTATTTATGCAGCAAAGCATGGTGATAAAATAGCAGACGTGGATCAGGATCTGGCCGAAAAGCTTGCCGTCCGTTTATCCGGCAGTAAGCTCCCTGTTATTGCCATGACAGCCAATGCCATGGCCGGAGACAGGGAAAGATGTCTGAATGCGGGTATGGATGACTATCTTACAAAGCCGCTGCGACAGGATGATCTGCAAAGAAAACTCAAAAAATGGACTGGCAACACCACAGCCGTGCATGGGGTGTCTGGTGTCAATCCTGTAATATTGATAAGAATTCGTCAGGAAGTGGGCAATATTGACGGGATTTTGAAAAAGTATTCGCAATGCCTCCCCGATGATGTGTCCCGGCTTGTACTATTGACGGAAAAAGGAGAGACCTCGGAAATTGCCAGCCAGGCTCACAAGATGAAGGGGGCGGCCATAACCTACGGAGCTGAATTGCTGGCAGACTTATGTCAGCAGCTTGAAACATCTGTATGTGCCGGGGGCATCACCGGCGTAAAGGGATTACTGGAGCAGATTACAGCGGAGAGTCGGTGTGTCCTGGATGCACTGTTATCAGAGACAGGAGAAAACGAATCATGATGAAAGAAAAGAAAAATGACAATGATGACAGGGCAATGATTCTGGTTGTCGATGATGATGAAAGTTTTCGCAGCCTGTTGCGCCTTTTTCTGGAGAATCATGGGTATGTAGTTTGTGAAGCAGGAGATGGCCGTGAAGCATTGCGGGTTTTTGCAGAACAGGAACCGCAACTGATCCTCATGGATGCCGACATGCCGGTGCCGTAGATTATGTTACCAAGCCTATCCACTGGGCAGTACTGCGCAGGCGGATAAAGAGTATTATAGATTTTAATCGTAACAGAGAAGTCCTGCGGCAGACCCGTCAGGCAAAAAAACTTACTGAAGAAAAACTGCACCGTGCCAGGAAAATTGAGTCAATGGGGTTGATGCTCGCCGGTGTTGCCCATGACCTCAATAATTCTCTGGCTGGAATTGTCGCCTATCCAGAGATATTGTTGAGGGATTTGCCAGAGTACAGCAAGTTACGACAACCTCTGCTGGAAATACAGAAATCAGGTAACAGGGCAGCTGCCACGGTTGCAGATCTCCTCACGGTTGCCAGGGGAGTGACATCTGTTAAAGATGCGCATAATCTTAACAGGCTGGTTGAAACATACCTGGATTCTACCGAGTGCAAAAAACTCCTTTCTTTGCATCCTGATGTACAATGTGAGCTGAATGCAGACGCTGCACAGCCATTTATCTCCTGCTCTACGGTACATATCCGAAAAAGTCTCCTCAATCTTATTAGAAACGCAACAGAAGCTGTTTCCGGCAAGGGGATTCTCTCTGTTTCAACCTTAAATAAGCATGTTGGCGAAGAGGAAAGGAGTGAGTTTGGTTTGCCGAAAGGTGAGTATGTTGTGTTAATCGTCTGTGATAACGGTTCCGCTATTACCTCTGAGGATGCTGGGCATATCTTTGAACCGTTTTATATTAAGAAGAGTATGGGACGTGGCGGCACCGGACTCGGGCTGACAATAGTCTGGAATACCATGCACGATCATAATGGAAGAGTACGGGTTGAAAGCAGTGCGCAGGGAACCTGTTTTCTTCTCTATTTTCCAGTCATCGCAGAGCAAAAAACATCGAGTATGATGCAACAGAGTTGACCACTATTTGTAATGAGCATATACTGGCCGTTTAAAATTATTGATCAAGGGCAATCAAGTTACCTTCTCAAAAAAGGGTGCGATGTTCCGTTTGTCCCACTGGTTCCCATGCTCCAGGTAAGCGAGCCTGAGAGACTCCGTCAGTGGGAACCGTGATAAGAGGATACAAAGGGAGCCTCTATGGAAATGTCAGTTATTGATTTCAAAGCAAAATGTACAAGAGTTTTTCACACCATAAAAAAGGAAAGGCTTCCGGTTGAAATAACACGACGAGGGAAGGTAATAGCCATCGTGCAACCTGCACCTGGAAAGGATATTTCCGTAAGGGGTACCCAGGGAAGCCATTTAGAAAGATGAATAACTATATTCTTCATAAGGTAATTAAGCACCTACAACGTCGGAGTCAGCGTCCCTATCGTCCACCGCATGGGGTGACATGGTATCAGCATGTTTACTATAATATCGGGCTGATGCAGTTATAAAAGCGAAACTTATCTCGTGATAGCGATAATAAGAAATCACAGGGAAACTTGCTCCTTACTCTACTGGTAAGTGAAGTCAAACGGGATGGCCGCTTCATCGCCTATGACAACGGCACGGTCAGGGATACGCAAACCGGATTGATGTGGGCGGCAAAAGACAACGGCAAGAATATTGACTGGCGGTTACCGACGCAGGATGAGTTGCATGGTGTGTACAACAGTGGGGCTGGTTATCCTGCTGCGTGTGACTCTGATTTTAATCTTAAAATTACCGGCCTGATTCGTTTGACATGCCTCTTCCCGTGGGCCTCGGAAACCCGTGGCTCCGTGGTGGCTGCCTACGTCCTTTTCAACCTCGGCATCCGGCACTGGCGTACGCCCTCCACCTCCCGCCTCGCTCGGAGTCTTCGCTTACCTGTTGGCAGATTGAACGAAAATACAATTACAGCAATGATTCTCCTCAAAGCGCCCAAGCCTTACGGCAGGTTTGTAATGATGCGCTGATTCCAGCATTTATCGCCCAGAGGGCTGGGCTCCTACGGGGCGAAAAGTGTCAATCGGAAAATACCGCAACTGGGTGAAAGCAGAATTGATAAAAGACGCAAGCAAACGAAATGGGCTGTGGAGTGAATCGGTTGCAATGGGCAGTGAACCTTTTATCGAAGACATTCAACAGCAATTGGGCTGGCGCGCAAGAGGACGCTCTATACATCCCAATGATGGAGGCACTGTACTCAAAGAACCTCAGAATCCTTACAATGCGCTTTTTACAGGTAAAAAGGATGGTTTAAGGCATAATAATAGATATTTTTTATCTATTAATGACGATTTGTCAGTGGATTAGCTTGGTTCGCCCCTTTGCCCTATTCCCTTGCCACATCAGTTTCAGTCAAGAGCAATTTTCTCGATAAACCTGCCTCCTGTACTGATATAGGAATCAGGTGGCGCAATGCCAGAGGATACAATATAACCTTTGAATTGTTGTGCTGATTGTTTATCGATAAATGGTCCGATTGTTACAGCGTAGTACTTACTGGAGCTATAAAAGAGGGCAGCTTTGAATCGTTTGCCCAGTAACTCTCTTGTTTTTAAGCGACCGGATTCAATCTCTTTCACAGAGGAGACAACAATAAAATACTGCTTGCTGAACTGTGGTTTGTTTTCTTTATTTTCTTTTTCCTCAGCCGGAATTGATGCCTGGGATGGTTGCTTAAACCTTGACCCGTCATAGACTCGCTCCAGTCGGATCAGCCGCAGATTCGCCATGCCACGGTGTGAGCTGTTTGGGAATTCGCTGAGAAAAAGGCGCAGTTCCTCAGGCTTGTCGCTCTCCCTGACCGCCTGCCACATTTCATCACCGTTTAACGGCACATCAACAGGCGGGGTTGGAACGGCACCCCCCACGGCATTCGATGGATAGAAATAAAAATCACCAGTAAGCGAGGAAAGCTCAAACGGGGTCTGCTGCTCCCTGGTATCCTCCTGCACACCACGCCGAACCTGGCGCATCATCCGGCCTATTTCAAGATCTTTCTTTGCCATCTGCCGGAGAAGATGCTTGGTATAAATGCCATTGCGGCCAGTGCCGTCAGCAGCCACATTGCCCGGCGCAGTGGCAAAGGAAACCAGAGAACCACGGGGCGCATCCATGGCGGCCAGACCATTGGAGGCAGAACGAAAGGAGCGTTTATAGGGATTATTACGGCAGGCATCAAGAAAGACCATATTAAGACGATTATCCGCTGTCTGCATCTGTGCCAGAACCCGGTTGGCATCCACTGCTTCAAATTCGATATCAGCTTCGGTTTTGACATCAGCGCCCACCGGGACAAGATAGTTGGTTCCATTCACCTGAATGCCATGACCGGCAAAATAGAACAGGCCGACCCCGCCATAGCGCAACTGGTCGCCCAGAGCCTGGATAGCCTTTTTCATCTGCCGCCGGTTGCTGTTCAGGTATAAATTTACCTTGAAACCGGATCTACGCAAAGCCGCAGCCATGTCTTCGGCATCGTGTACCGGATTGGCAAGCGGCGCATCGGCGTAGGCAGCGTTGCCGATTACCAGGGCGGTGCGGCTTTCGTTGGCAACGGGTTTGCGTTTGATTGCCCGGTCATCGGCCAGTACGGCACAGGGCAGGAGTAAGGTGAGTAGAATGATGATGGAACGTAGTAGCATGGGGTTTATTTTGTAGAGTTTTGCTGTGTGAAGTTATATTTTTTGCAGGTTGTACGCTGTGCAACCTGTAGGAGCTCAGCCCTCTGGGCGATATGACGTTGGAATTAAAGCATTATTACAAACCTACCATAAAAGCTGGGAGTGCCATGGAAAATTGTTGCTGTAATTGTAATTTTGTTCAATCTGCCAATCGCCCAGGGGGCTGGGCTCCTACAAACCAACATCGTGGGGGCTTCGCTTACCTACCTCAAGACAATACAGACTTGCCCACTATAGCCAACCGCTGGAGGACTCTCAATCCTCAATCTTAACCTGATAACAGTAATAGTATTCCAGACAATCGGGTATGTTGTCAGCTATCAAAAATCTCGCTGAGACTCTCCGCCGTAAGAATGCGCTGAACCCATATTTGCAGTTGTTTCTCATCGGGATTTTGTAAACGATTGATTATCCCGTTATTGAGAACACCAAATTTCTGTTCAAGCAGTTGCTGTAAGGTT
>DAOVTM010000196.1 GCA_030633145.1 Desulfobulbaceae bacterium | reverse complement strand
TGATCCGCCTCAAGATGAACGCAGAAATACCCACAGACCTGGCTGAGTATCAGGTGCGGGAGCCGGATCCAGACAGCCTGCGGGAGCTGCTCACCGAGCTTGAGTTTTTCTCCATGATCTCTTCCCAGGTTCCCCCTTCTGCCATTAATACCGATTCTTTTACCTTGGTCAATCAACGGGGCGAACTGGAAAAACTTGCCCGGCAGTTGGCAGAAACAGATCAGCTAGTTATAGACACGGAGACCACATCCTTGGATACCCTGGCTGCTGAGTTGGTAGGTATCTCGCTCTGTGTAGATTCCAGTCAGGCATGGTACCTACCCTGCGGCCATCGTGACGCTGAGGGCAACCTGCTGCAGGATCAGCTTTCTCTTGCCGATCTTACAGAACTGCTCGGCCCGCTTCTGCTCAATGACAAAATTGCCAAGATCGGCCATAACCTCAAATATGATTTTGCCGTACTGGCAGCCCCGCAAAATGGTGGTCTTAGAATGAAAGGCTCCCTCTATGATACCATGATCGGTGCCTGGCTGCTGGATCCAGGCCGCCGTTCCCTGAAACTGGATGACCTCTGCCTGGAGTTGGATCTCAAGATGACCTCCTTTGCAGATGCCGTGGGTGATGACAAGGCGGATGATGCCTTCTGCCGGGTGGAGATAGCACTGGCAAAGGATTATAGCTGCGAGGATGTGTATGGTACCCTGAAGCTCTTTGAACAACTGCAGCCTGAACTGGAACGGCTCGGGCTGTGGAAACTGTTCAGCGAGGTCGAGGCTCCAACTATTATAGTTCTGGCAGATATGGAACATAACGGTGTTGAGGTGGATGTCGAAGTACTCAAAAAATTGTCCACAGAGTTTGCGGAAAAACTGGATCAGCTTGAGCGGGATATCTTTGCTGGGGCAGGGCATTCCTTTAACATCAACTCACCCAAGCAGTTGGCAACGGTATTGTTTGATGAACTGGGTCTGCCCAAAGGCCGTAAGACCAAGACCGGCTACTCAACCGATGTCAAGGTGCTGGAAAAACTTTCTAAAAAACATGATCTGCCAGCCGGAATTCTCAAATTTCGTAACCTGGCAAAGCTCAAGTCCACCTATATAGATAAACTGCAAACCCATGTCAGTAGTATAAGTGGTCGTGTCCACACCTCATACAATCAAACTGGCACTGCTACCGGACGATTGAGTTCGTCCAAACCTAATTTACAAAATATCCCCATTCGTACCGAAGAGGGCCGCCGCATCCGTTCCGCCTTTGTGGCCGCAGACGGCTGTTCCCTGCTGTCTGCGGATTACTCACAGATTGATCTGCGGGTACTGGCTCATTACAGTCAGGATCCTGCCCTGCTTGAGGCCTTCCGTACTGATCAGGACATTCACAGCCGCACCGCAGCTGAGATTTTCGGGGTCAACGAACTGTTGCTCACCCCGGATATGCGGCGTACTGCCAAGACCATCAACTTTGGCATTATCTATGGTATGTCCGCCTTTGGCCTTGCCAAAAGCCTGGATATCAGCCGTAAGGAGGCCCAGTCATTTATTGACAGCTATTTTGCCCTTTATCCCGGCATTAAAAAGTTTATGGATGAGGTTATTGAGCAGGCCCGGACAGATGGGTATGTCACCACCCTGCTGGGCAGACGCAGGCAGTTGCCGGATATTAATGCGAAAAATAAAAACACCAGGGAATTTGCCGAGCGAACAGCCATTAACTCACCTATCCAGGGAACGGCAGCAGATATTCTTAAACTTGCCATGCTCAAGGTTGCTGATGAGCTTACAGACAGCCAGGACGCTAAGATGATCCTGCAAATTCATGATGAAATTGTCCTTGAGGTACAGCAGGATGCTTTGGAGACAACCGGTGACATGGTCGCCCATTCCATGGAATCGGTTATGGAACTTGATGTTCCATTGAAAGTTAACGTTGATGTTCGGCAGCATCTTTGATTATTGACGGTGCGATTGATGAAAGTCAAACAGCTTATCAAATAACCAATGAAATATACAGTTATTATTGAAAAAGGTGATTCAAGTTACGGTGCTTTTGTCCCTGATCTCCCTGGATGTATTGCTGTAGGGGAAACTGAACAAGAAGCTATTGCCCTGATAAAAGATGCTATTGAATTTCATATTGAAGGGATTGAGGAGGATGGGGCAATCGTCCCAGCACCTCATTGTAATGTCGCACAGGTAGAAGTTCATGCTGTATAAATAAACAAGGACTGTCTCTTAATTTGGCTACCAACTTTAGCCTGGACAATATTCCTCCTTCCAAATTGGCCTTTACCAAAGCTCTGAATGACTGTTTAATACTGTGCAAAGAAGAGAACTATGCAAAAGAAGAGAAAATAATGCCTGAACAATCGTTGAGGATGTTTTTTACGACAACACAGGTAATCTACACAAAAGAGCATCCATATTCAAAACAGGTACAAAATGAGTGAGCAAACAATAACAGTTACGTTACCTGATTCAATTTATGAACGAATTACATCGACAGCCCAAACAACGTCGCTTACTTCGGAAGAAGTTATCAGACAATCTGTTATACTTTTATTTCCTGCTTTAGAAACAGATATTCCACCGGATGTACGTTTAAGCCTGACAAAACTATCGTTATTAAATGATATCCAGCTTTGGCAAACCGCACACTCAACAATGGACGAGCAGCAACAAGTGCGTTTGGAAGAACTGGCAACATCACAAAAAAATCATAAACTTACGGACAAAGAGCTGTCAGAATTATACAACCTTATGAATGATGCCCAACAGGTTATGCTCTGCAAGGCAGAGGCAAGAAGACTTCTTGCCCAGCGTGGTCATGTTGTTTTTAATACTGTTGAGCATTAAACAGTGATACCTTCCAACGTACGCACACAACTTGAAAAAAGAGATAACAAACATTGTCTCTACTGCCTTACCACAGAAGATAACTGTGGCCTTAAAATGCACGTTGACCACATAATACCAAAATCAGCAGGTGGATCCGCAACTCTTGATAATTTATGCCTGGCGTGTTTTTCATGTAATGTTTACAAAGGTTCAAAACAGACGGGAAATGATCCCTTGACACAAAAAACTGTTTCTTTATTTCATCCTCTCAGGCAAAGATGGAGTACTCATTTTTCCTGGGATAAAAATCAAACTAAAATAACAGGGTTGACAAACTGTGGTCGTGCTACAGTCGTCAACGCCCGAAGGCGTTGGGTCAGTGCAGGATGGCATCCACCTGAATTATAGACGATCGAAAAAAATAATTACTCATGCTATTTATAGGCTACCAACTTGGTTCCCATTGACGGAGTCTCGCAAGCTCGCTTACCTCCTGCGTAGGAACCTTGAATGACCGCTCCAGCGGTCTCTTCAGGACAGACGGAGTCTCGCAGGTTCGCTTACCTGGAGCATAGAAACGAAAGGTAGTTAAAAAATATTTCGGCTTAAGTTGGTAACCACTCAAAAAATCCCCGTTAATAATTTATGGTAACAAAATATGTGGATAGCCTCCAACACTTTTAATTATCAATAATCGAGTTGCTCATGAGCAAAAAAGTAAAGCTATTGTTCAAGCTCCAACAACGACCTAAAGACTTGACTTGGAAATATGAAAGATATGATGCAGTATATGAATTATTATGGTTCAGTCCATTATAATGATGAGGATCAAATATTTCACGGTAAAATAGAATTCATTCATGCTCTGGTAACCTATGAAGGCAAAGATGTTATAGGTCTCAGACAAGCCTTCACAGAGGCTGTTGATGATTATTTACACCTGTGCCAGGAAGAAGGGCTTGAGCCGGAACAAACTTTTAAAGGCAATTTTCACGTCACAACAGGAATAACTTTGCATAAAAGAGCAGCGTTATTTGCTCAAGAGCAAGGTATTCAATTAGATAATGTTATTATTGAAGCTGTTGACCAATATCTTACTACGCATCAGGCATAATACATCAAATAGTCATGAACAAAAAATCAAAATACCCGAAACTCCTCGGTATCCACGCCAGACCCGGCCCGGTACTGAGCATCCTGCTGGCCGCCCTGCCCTTTGTCATCCTGCTGGGGATCTATCTCGTCTCCGCAGAAATCAGACACCGGGACAACCCGGCAGATAAGCTCCTCCCGAAAATCAGCAAAATGACCTCGGCCGTGAAACACATGGCCTTTGAAAAGAACCGCCGTTCGGAGAGCTACTTGATGCTCGACGACACCTTGGCCAGTATGAAACGGCTCCTTATAGGTAGCGGTCTGGCAGCGGTTGCCGCCCTGCTCATAGGGCTCAACATCGGACTTTTTCCCGGAGTCAATGTCACCCTCAACCCCTTTCTCACCTTTGTCTCCATGATCCCTCCCTTGTCCATCCTGCCGATCCTCTTTATCAGTTTCGGGGTGGATGAGCTGGCTAAAATCGTTCTTATATTTATTGGCATTTTTCCAATCATTACCAGGGATATACGGCTTGCGGTGGGCAAGATACCCAGGGAACAGATAACCAAGGCTGCGACCTTGGGGGCATCGCAGATGCAGCTTGCATACCGTATCATCCTGCCACAGATCATGCCCCGGCTCATTGAGGCACTGCGCCTGTCCCTGGGTGCGGCCTGGCTCTTCCTCATTGCCGGTGAGGCCATTGCCTCGGACGGCGGCCTGGGCTACCGTATCTTCCTGGTACGCCGCTATCTGGCCATGGATGTGATCCTGCCCTATGTGTTATGGATTACCTTTATAGGCTTTACAATGGATTTTCTCTTGCGCCAGGCCCTGCGCTTTTTCTACCCATGGTATGTAGCTGGAGAGGATAAATGAACCAGAAAGCCCGATTTCTCCAGGTCATTGATGTCTATAAATCCTACAGTGGCAAGGTTGTACTGGACAATATTGATCTCCAGGTCAAAAAGGGAGAATTCTGTACAGTGGTTGGACCCAGTGGCTGCGGCAAATCCACCCTGCTCCGTCTGATAGTGGGTGCGGAAAAACCTACAGAGGGCGAGGTACTGCTCGATCAGGTAAGCGTAGGCCCGCCTGATATCCAGCGGGGCATCGTTTTTCAACGCTATTCCCTCTTTCCCCACCTGACAGTACTCGCCAATACCAGCTTGGGATTACGGTTGGGCGGCAGGCCCGGTTCAGAACGAATGTCCAGCCAGGAAATCAAAGACGAGTCCATGGATATATTGGAAAAAATCCGCCTTGCCGAACACGCAGACAAGTATCCGCACCAGTTGTCGGGCGGTATGCAGCAGCGAGTCGCCATTGGTCAGTCCATGATAATGAAGCCAAAAATCCTGCTCATGGATGAACCCTTTGGAGCACTTGACCCGGACACCAGGGAAGATATGCAGTTGTTTCTCATCGAGCTGTGGGAGCAGGAGAAGATGACAATCTTCTTTGTCACCCATGACCTGGAAGAAGCCGCCTTCCTTGGCACCAGGATGTTGGTCTTGTCGCAGTACTACAGTGACGGTCGCGGTAATGGTAAAGGCATCAACAGGGGAGCCAAGATCATATCTGATCATCCCCTACCAAGGATGGCATCCAATACCAGCGGTAAGCAGAGCAGAGAATTCACCAGGTTGATAACTCAGATACGCAAAGAGGGCTTTGATCCCGACTATCTGCAACATGCACATGAATTCAACCTCTTGCACCCGGATTCTTTTCAGACCTTGACTGAAGATGAAAGTCGTATATGATGTAAGAAAACAAAGTTGATGTAAGAGAACAAAGTTTGTGCAATAGAACAAAGTGATGAAAACAGGGTCATTACCCTATACTATTATACCAGATACAAAGGTGGACAACATGGCTGAAACTATAGACGAAATATCAATTAACTACGAAGAGGACGATCAGCTCATTGTCAAGGAACTGGGCAAAGAAGTACTGACCAGGGGTGCTTGGACCACCATCCTTTTCCGTTACCAGGATTTTAACCGCAGCAAGGGAGAGTATGGCCCGGAAAAGTTTTCTATCCGTCGCTATCAGAAGCGTAACGGCCAATTTCTGCCTAAATCCAAGTTTAATATCTCCAGTGCGAAACAGGCAAAACAGATTATCGAAACCCTCTCTAAATGGATTGAAGAATGATCCATCCTGAGATTAATCCCTTCTGATAACAGTGTACTTCCCTGTTGCAGATATAGAAGTCCAACCATGGCTGCCACCCCTGGTAGCCTTTGTCATCTCTTTTTTTACCTCCATGGGAGGTGTTTCCGGGGCCTTCCTGCTGCTCCCATTCCAGGTCAGTTATCTCGGCTTTACCAGTCCATCGGTCAGTGCCACCAATCATATCTTTAATGTGGTGGCCATTCCCAGCGGGGTGTATCGCTATATCAGGGAGGGCCGCATGGTCTGGCCCCTTACCTGGGCCGTAATCATAGGCACCCTGCCCGGTGTCCTTGTTGGTGCGGTTATCAGGATTCGCTACCTGCCAGATCCAGCCTTGTTTAAAAAATTTGTCGCAATGGTACTGCTGTATATCGGCATTCGTCTGCTCCTTGATATTTTTGTAAGCAAAAAGAAAAAAACTACCCAACAACCTCAAAAAATTCAAAACAACACTGTCACCAACACCTTTTTCTCCTTCAAATCGCTTGGCTACAGTTTTGAGGGGAGGCAGTACCGGGTCAGTACCCCGGCAATCCTGGTTCTCAGCCTGGTTGTCGGCTTGATAGGTGGTGTATATGGTATAGGAGGCGGTGCCATTATTGCGCCTTTCTTTGTTTCCATGTTTGCCTTGCCAGTCTATACCGTGGCCGGGGCTGCCTTAATGGGTACTCTGATCACTTCCTTTGCCGGAGTTCTCTTTTTTCAACTGATGACTCATTTTGTCCCGGAAATAAGTGTTGGCCCTGACTGGATGTTGGGTATTTTGTTTGGTATAGGAGGGTTTGCGGGCATGTACTGCGGGGCAAGAATGCAGCGTTATGTACCAGCAGGATTAATTAAATCCATCCTCTGCTTCTGCATTCTCTTTACCGCATTTCATTATCTTGGCTTTTTTTGAATTTTAATATTTTTTTTACGGATTTTTTCTTTGAACTTTTCTGTTAGGATTATCCTTTCAACATAAAACAACAAAAGATAACTGCCTGAAAACACATACTAAAAAATTATTATCATATCTAAGCGAAATTTAATGTTGACTTCTATATCAGGGTCATGTAGGTTCTCGCATCGTTGCTCATGACGCAGCAAAAAATTGAGCAGCAAAGAAAAAACAAACAATGATTTTTATTGTTGACAGCATCAAATAGACAGGTTATCCTGTCGCTAGTCGCAGCAGAGAAAATAGCTGAGGCAAGCCTGATTTTATAGAGCAGGTTTTTTTGATCTTTGAAAACTAAACAGCATTCAAGCGGGCCGATACATTAACTGTGTGGCGCAAGTCATGCAGATATTATTTGTTGAAGTCCAATCCTTGAATTTTTTTGAATTCTCTAATTTATTAGAGA
>DAOVTM010000169.1 GCA_030633145.1 Desulfobulbaceae bacterium | reverse complement strand
TTATCTTCTTTGACCTGGGCATCAATCGTTTCTTTGTCTGCACTCTTCCGTTTTCCCGCTTCAACCTCAAGTGCCAGATCAGCGTATGGAATTCCAAACTTGTCAAAACAGGTGATGTCTGCGTACTTGACATAAGCCTTGTGAACAGCGATCTCTGCAACCCCGACCCGATCCTGCTCACCGGTTCCTATACCGGTGGTGCAGCCGTTCTTCACATAGATAACCGAGTTGGAGGTTACCCCATGCTCAATGGCCCAGCCAAAGATCATGTCATCGAGTTCCCCCTGATTGGGTTGCCGTTCACAGGCATACTCTGTTCCCTTCCAAGTGGCAGTTGCCGGCTGCAGGTCAGCCGCAGAACGGATGGAGTTGACCGCAGACTGCTGGACAATGATCCCGCCATCCATAAGGGATTTGAAGTCAACAAAGCGGTACTTCTCAAAATCGGTGAGACGGTTGATACCGTCCATGCGGATTACGCGTAGGTTTTTGGACTTGGCCAGAATGTCAAGAGTGCCCTCTTCAAATTCCGGGGCGCAGACCACCTCAAGATAGTTCTCACTCATCAGCTCCGCAGTGGCCTTATCAACTGCTGAGCTGACAATAACTGCTCCACCAAAGGCGGCGATCCGGTCGGTACGGTTGGCCTTATTATAGGCATCGGCCAGGGTGTCACCGATTGCTGCACCGCAGGGGTTGTTATGCTTGAGGATGACTGTGGCTGGTTTATCCACCAGGTATTTGATGATATTGAGGCCGTTATCCACATCGGTCAGGTTGATCTTACCTGGATGTTTGCCGACCTGCAGCATATCCTCAACCGTAATGCCGCTTACCAGGGAGTTGCCCGGCTGGATAAATTTACAGTCTGCCAGAGCCAGGTTTCCATTGACCAGTTCGTAAAGGGCGGCCTCCTGATCCGGGTTTTCCCCATAACGCAGGCCACGTTCATCCACTGTGCCGTCTTCCATGGGGATGCCCCAGGTACGTTTTCGATAGATCAGAGTTTGATTGTCAAAAGAAATGGTCATCTCCATGGGAAAAGAATCACCAAGAATGGTTGTGTACATTTTTTTGATGTCGCTCATGGGCGTAGTACTCCTCTAAATTATGGTTGGCTTGTTCTTTATATTCAGTTTGCAGTACTATAATAGGAACAGTACAGCTTGCCAACAGTGAAAAAGGGAATTTATGGGTATCAGTGATCATAGGAACTGAAAAAAGCAGTCTTTTTGATGTCGGAATCTTGACAAGAGAAATATATGTGCTAATGTTTTACAAATTTATTTGTGCAGAGGGTGAAACTACCACAACTCTTCTCAGGATAATTTCTTAATAAAAACATCGACTTTCTCGGCAGGCTTGTTCAACATATCTATGATGAACCTTGGAACTCAGCTAATTTTACTCATCGGCATTATTTTTGCATTCTTTTTTGTAAATGGCATAAATGGCATAAATGGCAATGTTAACAGGAGGTGCATGATGAGTACCCGAGATGCGATCCATGTCTTGATCCTGAGTCCGATTTATTTCCGTTTAACTGTCCGCCAGCGTCTGCAACTTGTTAAAGAGTACTGTCAGGCGATCAACGCCTGCTCTTCCGGCAACGCAGCAAGCTCAAAATAACCATTGAGAGGAGTTGTGGATATCTTCCCGCCAGATAGCTCCTGGTTTCTGTCCTCTGGAGTCTTCGCTTCGCTTCGCTTACCTGGTTTCTGATATCGTGCCGGTCTTTCAACTCAGTGAAGATATCATCTTTCCAGAGGTGCGTTTTGCCGAACCAGACGGATTACTGGCAGTAGGCGGAGATCTTTCATCGGCTCGTCTCCTCACCGCCTATCGAGAGGGGATTTTTCCCTGGTATGCACAGGGTGAGCCGATTCTCTGGTGGTCTCCTGTGCCGCGCCTGGTACTCTTTCCTGAACAGTTTCACCTGCCCAAACGGCTTGCTCGTACTATCCGGCAGGGAAAATTTAAGGTAACCGCAGATACTGCCTTTGCGGAGGTCATTGCCAGCTGTGCGGATCTGCGCCAGGAAAGCGGAGAAAATACCTGGATTACCAGGGAAATGCAGGCTGCCTATATAACATTACATCGGCAGGGATTTGCCCATTCAGTGGAGAGCTGGCAGGATGGGTGTCTGGTTGGAGGGCTGTACGGTATCTGTCTGGATCGGGTCTTTTTCGGTGAGTCCATGTTCAGCCGGGTAAACGACAGCTCCAAGGTGGCCTTAGCAGCCCTGGTACACCATGGTGAAAAAATTGGCATCAGGATGATCGATTGTCAGATGACTACAGCCCATCTGCTCCGTTTTGGAGCCAGGGAGATTGGCCGGGAGCCGTTTCAGGAGTTACTTACCCGTTTTATTGATCGGGTTGTACCCCAGCAACCCTGGCAGTTATAGGGGAAGCGTACCGCATTTGCGGTCGGCACCCCTGTCAGTGTTTGCGGAGGCTGTTACTCATCAAATCCAGAAGGCGGCTTACGCAGGTATTTGCGGAACCGTTTTTTCTCATAGCAGTTAATATAGGCATCCTCCGGGTCGATTTTTCTTCGCACCACTAGTTCTTCAATGGCATCATCCAGGGTCTGCATCCCATACGATTTACCGGTCTGCATGACCGAGGCAATCTGGAAGGTCTTCGATTCCCGGATCAGGTTTCGTACAGCGGGAGTGCAGATCAGGATTTCCAGAGCCGCTGCCCTTCCCTTGACATCTGTCCGTTTGAACAGGGTCTGGGAGACGATAGCCTTGAGTGCGTCTGCCAGGGTGGAACGTACCTGTCCCTGCTGATCAGCAGGAAAAATCTCAATAACACGGTCAACCGTTTTCATGGCATTCAGGGTATGCAGGGTGCCAAAGACCACATGACCGGTCATGGCCGCTTCCATGGCCAGGGAAATGGTCTCAAGGTCACGCATCTCACCGACCATAATAACATCGGGATCCTCACGCAGTGCTCCGCGCAGGGCTGCGGAAAAGCTCTTGGTGTGGTCGCCGACCTCACGATGGTTGACGACACATTTCTGACTCTTATGGACAAACTCAATGGGATCCTCAACTGTCAGGATATGATCACTCCTGGTCTTGTTGATCTCATCGATAATGGCGGCCAGGGTGGTGGATTTACCTGAGCCGGTGGGTCCGGTGACCAGCACCAGTCCCTTGGGCAGGGTGGCCAGTTTGGTGATGACCTTGGGCAGACCCAAGTCTTCACAGGAGAGGATATTGCTGGGAATCTCACGGAACACTGCCGCAATACCGTATTTTTGCAAGAAAAAGTTACAGCGGTAGCGGGCAAGGCCGGGAATATGATAGCCAAAGTCCATGTCCCCCCGTTCCTCAAAGATTTTTATTTTATCCTCAGGGCATATCTCGTAGAGCATGGCCTTCAGGGAATCGTTTTCCAGGGTTTTGTACTTGACCCGTTCAATATCACCATTGATCCGTAAAATCGGCTGCTGCCCGGAAACCATGTGAAGATCCGAAGCACCTTCATCATTCATTAATTTGAAAAACGCATCTATCTGCGCCATAGAACTCTCCTTTTATCAACGGTCAACAGGTTATTAAGAACATTCCCAGTTTTTTGTTATAATCTTATCACACTATTCATTTAAGGTACAACTGTTTGACAAATATGGTGAACAATCTCATCAACCTCGTCCAAGACCGTAAAAAGTCCCAAATCAGCTTCACTGATCTTGCCGGTGGCGAGCAACTGTTCTTCAATCCAGTCAACAAGACCTTTCCAGAATCTGGATCCGACCAGCACAATGGGAAAGGGTTGGATTTTTTTGGTCTGGATCAGGGTCAGGGACTCAAACAACTCATCCATGGAGCCAAAGCCGCCCGGCAGACAGATAAAGGCCATGGAATATTTCATAAACATAACCTTGCGCACGAAAAAATAACTGAAATCAAGGGGGAGGTTTACATAAGGGTTGCTGGACTGCTCATGGGGGAGATCGATATTTAAACCGATGGACAGACCTCCGCAATCTGCGGCTCCCCGGTTGGCGGCCTCCATAATACCCGGACCGCCTCCGGTTATAATTCCGTATCCCTGTTTGGACAGCTTGGCCGCAATCTCACGGGCCAGAATATAGTCGGGGTGCTCCTCAGCAGTCCGGGCTGAACCGTAAATGGTTACACAGTTCTGCCGGGTACGGGACAGGGTGTCAAACCCTTCTACGAATTCCGCCATGATCCTGAACATCCGCCACGGATCGCTGGTGAGATGCTCGCTGTTACCCAATCCGCCAAGCCCATTCAGGCAGTACTGTTTATGTTGCCTTAGCTGCTGATCTATAGCATCCTTCATTTTCCCTTCCCGGCAGTGAGTTTGTTGAGTCGTTGTTTTGCTTCTTTCTTTCGATCTGCACTAGCTGAATCCATCCTGAGGATGCGTTGAAGGCTCTGTTTTGCCGATCTGATCATGCCCTTTTTTCCATATATTTTTGCCCGGAGCAAGATCATTTGGTCAGAGTTTCTTTGCAGCTGTAATCCCTTTCTGACAGTATCCAGTGCCAGCGGATACTGTGCAAGATGATAGAGGGCTGTTGCGTAGCGATGGAATAAGTCAGGATTGGATTTATCGTTGGCAATGGCACGTTTACAGAGGCTTAAGCCTATCTCATCTCCCTCGCCCTCCAGGATATATAACAGTCCCAGCATACTCTGACTGTCGCTGTTATGGGGATGGATTTGCAGAGAACGCTGTACGACCCGGATGGCCTCCCGATTCTGTCCGGCCCCCATGCAGGCATCTCCCAGCAGTTTGAAAAAGGTAAACTCTTTGGGGCTGTCTCGATTCTGCTGCCATTTCCGGAGCAGGTCAACACACTTCTCGTACAGTTCTTTGTTGCAGTACAGCCTGCCCAGTTGCAGGTGCAGTTCCAGGGAACCCTGTTCCTGGTGTTCTTTGCATTGCAGTGCAGTTTCAAAACAGGTCTGGGCATCATCAGCCTGGTCGAGAACCCGGCAGCTCATCCCCTTGTTGACCAGGGCCATGTAGTTATCTGGCGTGGCAGCAAGAACCTGGGAAAAACAGTTGATAGCTGCCCGGTGGCGGTTTACCTCAGCCAATGCCACACCAAGGCTGTTCAAGAGATTGATATCAGATGGTTTTAAGTGAAGACCGGCACGGTACTCGCGGATAGCCTGTTTGTAATTTCCCTCATCAAAGTAGAGATCACCACTGACGTTAAGGCTTAATGAGTCAAACTCGACCACTGCCCCTGGTTCGTAATAACCTGCATGGAGGATGGCCTTACGGCAACTCCTGATGGAGTCTATTTTGCTGGTACCTATGGTTGGCCAGTGGCACCAGCCAATACGCCATTGCGGATCGCTGGAGCGGTCGTTCATCCCACTGGTCAGTTGCGTGATCTGTTTTCTGCTTTGACTTGCAGAGCGTTTGGGCAGGAGGATGAATTTTTCTGAGTCATTGATTGTTACCTCAACGCTCTCCGGTGGCATCAGTAGCGAGAGATCGGGCAGAAGGGCATGATTTTCAGCCACAATTAGAAGCAGTCCGAATTGGCTCAAGCTCCGCCAGATGTTTTGCAGAGTACGTGTAATCGGTTGTGGAGGGATTGCCAGGGGATGGAGTTCCTGCCGGTTAAAAAAAGAGGCATCACAGAGGCTGAAAGGGCCACGTTTTTCTGCCTCTTGAAATACCCGCAAGCACTCTTCCAGGTTCTCAGCAGCAGAGCGATCCTGTTGCAGGCAGGAGAAGCCGATATGCACCCGGTACAGTCCTTCCCGTTTCAAACGGCCAATGAGGCGATGGGAAAAATCCAAGGCTACGGGGCGGTCAATCTCTTGGTGCGCAAGAGCGAAAATTCCCTGACCAAAATAAAAGAGTGGCTGCTGGTACACCTCCTGCAACATTGAGGAAACCTGTCTGATCTTCAGGCTGCTGCCTGCAATGGTGTGGCTGCGGTAGGCGGTTCCGATGAGAAAGATGGTCTGGAAATAGGAACGCCCCTCCAGTACAAGTGCGAGGGCACGCTGGTTATAGAGACCAGTTGACGGCTCAATATAGATCTGCCTTATAAATGAAAAGCGGCTCAGGACATCTGCCTGGAACTCCAGCAGCCAGTCAGCAGACATCTTGTCCAGCAGGGCAGGGTCAACCTCGTCCACTATAATATATGCCTTTGCTTTTGCCTCTTCGTTTAACGGGATCACCAGCATCCCATGGGTGACAAAGGGGCTGGAACTCTCTCTGGCTGCTGATAAAATTGCCAGCTCCCGATTGCTGAAACCGTTTTCAATCTTGAATGCGGGATCATCTGATAGCAATCTAACAGTGGCGGACATTGGGAGCAGGGCTTCCACTTCAGCAGTCAGCTGATCCGCAAAAATGAGACCATCAAAAAAACTGAATCCGTTTTTCTGTTCACAATCCAGTAAGAGCATAAATGATAAATGGTTGTTGTAAATTATAGTGTGTCAGGAGTGAAATCAGTCACCCTGACCATTGAGAACCATGCCTAACCCGCTGGCAATAAGTCCAAGTTCGTCTTCGGCAATGGTTCGCATATCCAGATAGAAGCGGTTGTCCTCAATCCTGCCGATAACAGGTATTTCCAGGGTTCGTAAACTTTTTTCCAGGACACTGATTTTCATGGAGACGGGTTGCAGAACCACAGCTTTACTTTTTAGGTTTTGTTCAGGCATAGCACCTCCACCAACCCTGGACATAACGTTTTCTATCTCCAATGTGCAGACATCTCCCACACTGCTCTGTAGTTGAGCAAGGAGTGTATTAGCCCTTTCTGCCAGATCGTTCAGAGGAGCGGCAATCATGGACAGGGTGGGGATATTTGTATAGAGTGATTCAGGGTCGCGATAAAAGTGGAGTATGGATTCTAACCCTGCCAGGGTGAACTTGTCTATCCGCATGGCACGGTTCAAGGGGTTTTGTTTGATTCGGTTGATAATATCTTTACTGCCCAGGATAATTCCAGCCTGTGGGCCTCCCAGTAGCTTGTCCCCGCTGAAAGAGACCACGTCCACGCCAGAGGCCACAACCTCCTGTACAGTAGGTTCTTTTTCCAGACCGAACTGACTGAGATCAACAAAACATCCTGACCCCAGGTCTTCAAAAACCGGCAGGTTAGTCTCCTTTCCCAACGCTACCAGCTCCCTGTTGCTCACTGCACTGGTAAAGCCGATGATACGGTAGTTGCTACAGTGAACCTTGAGAAGCATACCGGTCTGTTCCGTGATCGCTGCCCGGTAATCTTTTAGATGGGTTCGGTTGGTGGCTCCCACCTCCACAAGTGTCGCACCACTGCGGGCCATCACATCGGGAATACGAAAGGAACCACCGATTTCAACAAGCTCTCCCCGGGAAACTATCACCTCTTTACCATGGGTAAGGGAATCCAGTACAATAAGTACGGCTGCTGCATTATTATTTACCACCAGTGCGGCTTCAGCACCGGTCAGTTCACAGAGCAGGTTTTCAACCAGGCTGTAACGGCTGCCTCGTTTACCGGTAGTCAGGTCGAACTCCAGATTTGAATACCGTCCCCCTGCCTGGTGAAGCATATCCATGGTGGACTCGGGTAAGACAGAGCGACCCAGGTTGGTGTGTATAATAACACCTGTTCCATTGATCACCCTGCGGAATTGAAATTGCTCCAGTGAAATAATTTCATTTTTAATGAGCGGGAGTAATGCTGGAAGTGAGAGTCCCTCAGCTTCAATTTTGCTGCCGGACAGAAGCAACTGTCTCTTTTTTTCCAGAACTGTGCGGACTCCTTTTTTAATGAGTAGCACTGGACTGTTATCGAAATCAGGGTCTTCACGCACTGCAGATATACAGTCGTCAACTTTTGGAATATGGCGCAGCAGGTTTTGCATATTTCGTATTGATATATTATAAAAGGTGAGTACAATGCTCCATTGCTCAGGAGGATATCTATCTATTATTTATAGACAGAGTAGCAGAATAAGTAAATTAAAAACAGTCTAAATCAATTGGTTAGATCAAATACAGGGAAAAATGATAGAGAATGAGAAAAAAACATTGACGAATCTTAAAGAGTGCAGTATATTTTTTGTCGTTGCCAGACAGTAGGACATCTTGTCCCGCCAATAGGCAGCAGGAAAGAAATAACTCAACAATGAATTTAATTGTTGACAGCATCAAAAAAACAGTTTATAGTTTCTTCAGTCGCAGCAAGCAACATAGAACATGCTGAGGCGATCCTGCTTAATAGAGCAGGTTTTTTTGATCTTTGAAAACTAAACAGCATTCAAGCGGGCCGATACATTAACTGTGTGGCGCAAGTCATGCAGATATTATTTGTTGAAGTCCAATCCTTGAATTTTTTTGAATTCTCTAATTTATTAGAGA
>DAOVTM010000274.1 GCA_030633145.1 Desulfobulbaceae bacterium | reverse complement strand
TTGTCGGGGCAACGTTTGCCATCTGCCCCTCCCTGCAGTCTGCAGACCATAAACAGAACCATCGGGACAACCTTATGACCTTCCGCGTTGGGGTTGCCATGCTGTACAAGGTTATCAGCAAGGGAATTATGGATAAGATCAAGGGGAAAAAAACAGCACGATTGCTCTATGCCCTGGCTGAAAAGATTGGTTCCATGGGACTGTCCAGGAAAATCTTCAGCACTGTTCACAACAAATTCGGTGGCTCACTCAAGTATATGGTTGCAGGCGGAGCCGCACTCGACCCGGAAGTCGGCAAAATTTTCACCACCCTTGGTTTTGAAATTCTTGAGGGGTTTGGCATGACTGAAGCCGCCCCGATGATCACCTTTACCCGTCCCGGACAGGTCTGCATCGGCTCAGCCGGAACCGCAATGAGCTGCACCAGGATTGAAATTCGGGAGGGCGAGATTGTGGCCTCGGGTAAGAATATCATGCAGGGCTATTTAAACCGCCCTGAGGAAAGCGCAGAGGTCTTACAAGATGGCTGGCTCTATACCGGTGATTTAGGGCATCTTGACGACCGAGGCCGCATCTTTATAACCGGGAGAAAAAAAGAAATCATTGTCCTGCCCAGCGGCAAAAATATCAACCCGGTACTCATTGAGCAGAAACTTGAACAGCTAACCGACTGCATCAATGAGGTCGGTGTCTTTATCAAGGATGACATCCTCCATGCGGTTATCAGACCGGATTTCAAGACCCTCAGAAAGGAGAGCATTCAAGATGTTGACGATTTTTTCCGTTGGAAAATTATTGATGCCTATAATAAAACCGTGTCCCGCTCCAAACGGATTCTAAAATTCACCCTTATCGATGAAGAGCTGCCCAAGACCAGGCTTTCAAAACTGAAGCGTTTTCAGCTTCCCGAGCTGGTCACCAGCCGGGAAACGCGAAAAAGCAAGAATCCTGCACCGGAGTTCGCAGAATACCTTATTATCAAAGAGTTTATAGAAAAACAGGTCAACAGGGACATTTTCCCCGATGACCACCTGGAAATTGATATCGCCCTGGACTCCCTGGATCAGATAAGCCTGCTCTCCTTTCTCAAGTCAACCTTTGGGGTGGAAATAAGCGAAGAAAAGCTGATGGATCATCAGACTGTCCGCCTATTGAGTACCTTTGTCCGAGAAAAGAAGGAAAAGATAGAGGTTGAAGAGATCAACTGGCAGGAGATCCTTCAAGAAAAGGGTGACCTGACCCTGCCCAAAACCTGGTTCACTGTCACCCTCTTTCAACAGTTCAGTAAATTGTTTTTCTCCTTCTACTTCCGTTTTACCGGACACGGCCTGCAACACCTGCCAGACACCCCCTGTATTATAGCCCCCAATCACCAGAGTTTTTATGATGCCTTACTGGTCGTAGCCCAGTTCAAAGGAAAATTTATGAGAAAAACATACTTCTATGCCAAGGAAAAACACGTTCAGAATGGCGCAGTTCGTTTTCTCGCAAACAGGAACAATATTATTGTCGTTGATGTTACCTCCGGCCTGCGGGAGTCGATTCAAAAACTGGCCGCAGTTCTGAACACGGGAAAGAATATCATGATATTTCCTGAGGGTACCCGAAGCAAAAATGGCGACATCGGAGATTTCAAGAAACTGTTTGCGATTCTCAGCATCGAACTGGGTGTTCCCATCATTCCGGTGACCATCAATGGAGCATACCAGGCACTGCCGTTGGGCAGGCTTATTCCCAGGCCGTTCTGTCCAATATCAGTTACCTTCCAACAGCCCGTCTATCCTCAAGGACATAGCTATGAATCCCTGACAAAAGAGGTTTATCAACAGGTGGAGGAGTGGTTGCTCAAGCCGCCAACACTGACTGAGCCATAACAGAGGAAATAGCATTGCGTAACTCGGTTAAATCAATGGGTTTTGCAAGAGTAGCGCAAAACCCGTATTCTTCATAAGATGCCATCACAGGATCTTCTGAATACCCGCTTGCAACAATGATTTTTGCATCAGGATCAACTTGCAGCAATTTTTCCGCTGCTTCCTGACCACCCATCCCCCCAGGAATAGTTAAATCCATAATAACCAAATCAATGGGTGTGTTACTCGCTTCCATTTCCTGATACAGCTCAATTGCCTCGACACCATCTCCCGCCATAATCGTATCATGCCCCAGGGCAGAAAGCTGTGCCTTGATAACGTCTCGGATCATCTGCTCATCATCCATAATCATAATCCTGGCTGCTTTTTTCGTTTCTATCGGCTCGGTTTTCTCTGTGACGCTCTCTTTTCGTGCAAGAGGAGCAGCAGGCAGATAGAGCGTAAATGTTGTCCCTTTGCCAGGCAGGGAGTCAACCAGAATAAAACCACCATGCTTGTTCACGATGGAATAACAGACCGCCAGACCCAGGCCGCTTCCCTCCTCCCTGGTGGTAAAATAGGGATCAAATATTCTCTCGGCCATTTCCCAGGGCATGCCATGTCCGCTATCCTTGATACGGATACGGATATAATCCCCCCTGTTTCTATCAAGGCGCGCCTCCTGAGCAGCGTCCTCAATATTGTCACAGTAAACTGCAATCGTCCCCCCGTCAGGCATGGCCTGCCTGGCATTGATGATGATATTCTGAATGACCTGACCGATCTGTCCGGGATCAACCTCTGCTTTCCACAGCCCATCCTGAAAATGATACTCGCATTTGACCTTACTGCCATGAATGACAAAATCAGCCGATTCAACAATCAACTGCGGCAGGGAGGCATGCTCTTTAACCGGTGCGCCTCCCTTTGCAAAGGTGAGCAGTTGACGAGTCAACTTTGAGGCACGCATGGTTGCCTTGAGGGCATTATCAAGCAGAGTCGCTGTCTCGGAATCCTGCTCACTGCGCTGGGCAGCCAGTTCGATATTACCAAGAATCCCGGAGAGAAGATTATTAAAATCATGGGCAATTCCACCGGCAAGGACACCGATGGATTCCATTTTTTTCATCTTGAGCAGTTCTTCTTCCGCCTTCTTTTCCTGGCTGATATCCCGATCCACCCCGCGATAGCCTGTAAGCTGCCCAGCTTCATCAATAACAGGTTGCCCGGCAGTAGAAAGAGTAACCAGCCTGCCGTTTTTATGGAGCTGGATATTGATAAGATTTGTAAAGCCTGACTTGCCCTCAACATAGCGCGCAAAGATCCTGCTGACTCGTTGTGCCTCATCTGTTGACATAAAGTCAAAAGGAGTTTTACCTATCATTTCCTCTTCTTTATAACCAAGCATCCTATCGGAGGCAGGACTTACATAGGTATAGACCCCATGTTCGTCAACCTCCCATATCCAGTCACTGATCTCTTCCACCAGGGTACGAAACTTTCTCTCGGAGCGTTTGAGCTGTTCTTCTCTTTTGGTAATAGCGGCTGCCATGGTGTTAAAGGCCACTGCAAGCTGGAAAATTTCCCGTGGGCCCTGCACAACTGCCCTCCGCTCAAAATCTCCAACAGCAACTCCCTGGGCAACAGCCATCAAAGATTGTAACGAACGGTTAATGAAAGACGCTGCAAAAAACGCCAGGGCAACAGCCAGCAACCAGACAGTCCCCCCCAAAAAAACCGCTTTCTTTTGTAAGGTCTGCAGATTAATTTTCAATTGGTCAATATTGACATCAATCCTGCACCAGCCAATGGTTGTCCCTGAAAAATCAATGGGATATTGATATTGCATGGTCCAACTGTTGAAATCAAAATCACTGCTGGCGGTATAGGTACCGTCCATATTTTCTATATCAAAAGTTTCCCCCCACAGTTCCGCCCTGGATGCAGCAAGAATTTTTCCAGAGAGACTCAATATGGCAATTGAATCGATATGCGGCCTGTCCTTATAGGAGGACAGATAATCCTGCATGGAACCATAATTTTCCAAGATAATATATTCACTGGCCATTAAAGACAGGTCATGGGCTACTGTTTCAGTATAATGAATAAAAGAATGAATTGTTGCCTGCTTATACTGTTTGGAGACCACCCAGGTGACAGCAGAAGTTATAACAATGCTTAACAGCGAAACAGTGATAATAAAAAAAATGCGAAAACTGATTGTTTCGTATTTCATTTACGCATTGCCTTCTTCCGTGCTTCTTTTTCCTTTTTTCTGGCTGATCGCAACTGTTCCATGTCGTGCTGGGTGATTTTTTCCATACCTTTTAATTTGAGATCAGCAAGCAGGGAAGCTGTTGCAGGTTTTTTCATACTCATGGAGAGCAACAGGGTTCTGATTTTTTCCTGGAGTGCGGGATCCATATCCGCTCGTACCGCAAAGGGATGCTGTGGATTTGCCGGAGAGGTATAAATTATTTTTAACTTATGTCGAACTTTCTCTATATCAGGTGTCAACATGGAGTCCAATCGAACAGCTCCCGCGTCATCACTACCGCTGAGTACAGAATAAATAACAGAGCCGAAATTCCCCCGGAAATGCACATCAATATCCGTCTCCATGTTGATTCCCACATCAGCCAGAGCCATTTTTTGTAACGTATAACCTCCTCTGCCCTGGCTATGGATAGCGGCCATGCTTTTCCCGCGTAACTGCTCAAGGCTGTCTATACCAGTCTCTTTCAAGACGATAATTCCTGAATGAAATGGTGGATATCCCCTGGCCAATACCTGATAATCGGCCTTATCGAGTGCTTTGAAATAATAACCGCTGCCCAGCACAATCATATCATACTGTCTGGAATATACTCTCTCCATAAACTGGTCTATGCCGCTGGCTGTGACAACCCGGATATTGATGCCCAATTCTTTGCTCAACCAGGCTGCCAGGGGGAAATACGACTCCACCACTCCTTTGGTGCTTTTGACAGGAATAACGCCAAACTTCAGCTCATCGTGGCTCTGCCCGGCAATGGCAATAGAGGCCATAAAAAAAAACAGCAGAATTGTCAGAAGCTCTGTTTTATGTTTCAATATTTTCTCCTGAAATTTAAATTACTCTCACCCTTTTAATGCTTCCTTGACTGCCCGGCCAAGCTGTTCCATTGTAAAGGGTTTTTTGATAAACCCGCCAACTCCCAGCTTAAAGGCTGCCCTGACATCATCACTATCGGAGAAGCCGCTGGCAACAATGGCCTTTTGCCCAGGGTATCGCTTACTTATCTCTGCATAGGTTCGGTGTCCATTCATACCCGGATCCATCTGCATATCAAGTACCATCAGGTCAACCGGCTCTTCCGCAACAAATTGAAGTGCCGCCTCACCTGAAGAAACAGAGGAAACCCTGTAGCCGAGACTTTGCAGCATTTGTGCGGCAATGTCCAATACCTGCAACTCATCATCCACCACCAGTATATGTTCATTATTACCAAGGTATTGCTCCTCTTCTCCGACCATGTCGGACAAAACATTTTCCTCTTTGCTGGCTGGAAAATAGAGTTGGAAGCATGTCCCCTCAGCACTGCTTTCCACAAACACCTTGCCCTGATGATCCTCCATGGTACTCCAGACTATGGCCAGCCCGAGACCGGTGCCGCTTCTGCCCATTTTTTTTCGGGTATAAAAGGGTTCAAAGATATGCTCTAAATCGCTCTTTGCAATTCCAGAACCCGTGTCCTGCACACTGATCACCAGGTATTCACCCGCTTGCATTTTCCGTTCACCGGCCAGCACATCATCAACAGACTGATTGAATGTTGCAACAGTGATGGTTCCGCTCTCT
>DAOVTM010000284.1 GCA_030633145.1 Desulfobulbaceae bacterium | reverse complement strand
TTGATCTATCCGATCTCCTGGAAGGTAAAATTGACGCAGATAATTTCTTTGCTGAAAACTTTACCACCTCCGGCATGAAGACCCTGCTGGAAAAAACCTTCAGCCGTCTTGATGGATCAAGTAATCAGGCTTCCACCTTTCTCCTTACCCAGGCAATGGGTGGCGGTAAGACTCATAATATGATCGCCCTTGGCTTGCTGGCAGCTAATCCAGAACTACGAAAGAAAGTACTTGGTTCGACTGGTGGCGGTGCAAAACTGGGCAAAATTACAGTTGTCGGATTTAATGGACATGAATCTGACTCCCCGTTGGGAATATGGGGGGCTATTGCCGACCAGTTGGGCAAAAAAGAACTGTTTAAGGACTATTATTCCCCTTTGGACGCACCTGGTGAAACTGCATGGATTAACCTGCTCAAGGGTGAGCCTGTTCTTATAATGCTGGATGAATTACCACGTTATTTAGAATATGCTAAATCCAGGCAAATTGGCAACAGTGATCTTTCCGTAGTAACAACTACTGCCCTTGCCAACTTGCTGGTTGCGGTCAATAAAGCAGAACTGAACAATGTCTGTGTTATTATTGCCGACCTGACAGCCGCTTGGACCGACGGGTCAACTCAACTCAACAAGGCTCTGGCAAATTTACAAAAAGAGACCAACCGTTCTGCCCTGCGTATTGAGCCGGTCAATCCCCATGGTGACGAGCTGTACCACATCCTGCGTACTCGGCTTTTTGAGACATTGCCAAACGCTGAAACCATTAAAACTGTAGCCAACGAATACGCCAAGGCCGTCCGTGATGCCAGGGAAATGGACGTAACCAATGCCTCGCCCGACTCGTATGCGGCTCAGCTCATAGAATCCTATCCCTTTCACTTTTCTATTCGGGATCTCTATGGCCGTTTTAAGGAAAATCCCGGTTTTCAGCAGACCCGTGGACTCATTCGCATGATGCGGGTTTTTGTTTCCAATATGTATGATACCGGTCGAGCCGATCAGGTTAAACTGATACACCCTTATGATCTGGATTTGAATAACGATGAAGTCTTTTCAGAGATAAAATCCATTAATCCGACCCTGAGCGAGGCAATCACCCACGATATTGCCAAGGCCGGTCATTCTGTTGCGGAAGAACTGGACAACAAACTTGGCTCAAACAGTGATGCCCAAGATGTGTGCAAGCTGCTCCTTATTGCCTCCCTTGCCAATATTCCCGGGGCAACCCATGGTTTGCGTGAAAACGACATCATGGGTTTTCTCTGTGCGCCTGGTCGTGATATTTCCAATATCAAAAAGAGTATTGTTGATTATCTACCCACCCAGGCATGGTATCTCCATGCCAGTCAGGATGGTCGTCTCTTTTTCAAAAATACCCAGAACCTGGCGGCAAAACTCCATTCACTCGCTGAATCATATAATAAGGAATCATGTATCAAGGAGCTGCGTGCCTACCTTGCCAATCTTTTTACGCCCGGCTTAAAAGACTGTTATCAAAAAGTGGCGATCTTACCCGGTATTGACGAGGTGAACATAGACGCAGACAAGATAACCCTTGTCATAACCGAACCAACCACGGAGCCAAATGCTGGCTCAAGGCTCAGCCCTGAATGGGACAAGTTTGCCAACGATATAGAGTATAAAAATAGAGTTGTCTTTCTCACCGGCAGCCATGATACCCTTGGCCGGGTAGTTGAGCAGGCAGCCCAGCACAAGGCTGTCCTCTCTATTCTGGCGGATTTTGACTCAGAACGACTTGCAGACAATGACCCGCAACGGCAACGGGCGTTAATCAGCCAGGATAAGATCATGCTCAGCCTGCGCAGTGCTATCCAGGAGACTTTTACCAGCCTGTCCTATCCATCAACCAATGGTTTCCGCTCCACTGACTGCCGTATTCAATTTCAAGACAATCAGTTTGATGGCGAATTGTTAATCCGCAATACTCTGGAAAAATTACAGAAGTTCACCAACGATATTGCCAGTGACACTTTCCGAAAAAAATGTGAAGCACGTTTGTTTGGCGGTCAGCAGACAGCCCAATGGTCGGAAATTAAACGCAGAGCCGCAACCCTGACCACCTGGCAGTTTCATCGTCCCGATGCTTTGCAGGTTTTGAAAAACACCTCCATCGGCCAGGATTGCTGGCGTGAAGACGGTGGGTATATTGACAAGGGGCCATTTCCGCCACCTGAGACTGAAGTGCGGGTTCAACGTCTCAGTCGTGACGAAACCAGCGGTGAAGTAGCCTTGAAAATAACTCCGGTTCACGGAGATACGGTTTATTACGAAACAGGCGATACTCTACCGACCACAGCCTCGGCAAGGATTGAGTCTTTTAATAATTTTAAAACCAGCGAACTGCAACTCTCGTTTCTCTGTATAGATTCGTCCAGCGAACACAGCACCGGTTCATCTGAAATCTGGAAAAATTCCATCAATCTCAAGCACAAGGTCTATCAGCAAGGCGATGACTGGATGGTGGAACTGAAGGCATATCCCAGAGGCGATATTCGCTACACAACAGACGGCTCAGACCCAAAAGATTTTGGCGCAGCATATATGGCTCCTTTCCCCGTTTCTGAAGAATGTCCCTTTGTGTTGGCAATTGCCCGGCAGGACGGGGTGAGATCAGCCCAGGAACGGATAAATGTCAAACAGTATATCACCAAAAAGGTTAAGGTCGATCCGGGCAGGAAGGTGACCTGGACGCATCGTCACGCCAACCTCACGGCCTGGGCTGCTTATAAATTCATGGAGCGGTTGTGTACATTTCAGGGAACAGCGTATGGAGTAACTATCGATGTTCAGGCAAATGATGACAGTCAGGATATAAACTACACAGGTGCTGACACGTTTGGTATCCAGGGAGAAGAATTTGCAAAACTGGTTAAAATGTTACAGGCGGCCATGGACGGCAACCAGATTTTTTTGTCCATTGAGCGAGTCCAGTTTGATCGTGGTCAGGACTTGCTTGACTGGATTGCCGATGCCAAGGACAAGTTGCAACCTGGAGATGTCAGCCAGTGATTTGTTGGGTAGTAGGCAGTGAACAGTGGGCAGAAGGCAGCAAATAGACAAATTTCACTTGAGCAGGCATGAAGGAGGCATAATGACTTTAGAAATGACTATTTCGTACCCGAAAACAATCCCTGATGCTTTACAGGCAACCAGGGAACAATTTGAACATAAAGCCTTAACAGCGATGGCAGTTAAACTTTTTGAAATGAAGCGACTTTCTTCAGGGATGGCAGCTTCATTATTGGGTATCAAGCGAAAAGATTTTTTATTCCTGCTAAAAGACTATGGTGTCGCAGCAATAGATCTTTCTGTAGATGAGTTGAAAATGGATCTGGAACATGCCTGATAGAAAGCAACTTGTTATTAATACCGGTCCTATACTGGCCATTATTGCTGCTTTTGATGACTTATCAATTTTACAGAAATTGTATAAAGAAGTTTTCGTTCCTCTGGAAGTATGCAGGGAAATTGAAGCAGGGGGCAGGAACAGTTTTGGGATTCAGCAATTTAATAATGCGTCATGGTTAACAAAGTGTACACACAAACAACCTGTTTCAGTTTTTTTACAGAATAGTATGGATCAAGGTGAGGCAGCGGTCATTCAATTAGCCATTGAACAAAACATCACTACTGTTTGCATAGATGAAGCTGTGGGAAGACGTATTGCCCGTTTAAACCAATTACAGCTAACCGGCTCTGTTGGTGTGTTCTTGAAAGTCAAACAACAGGGCGTTCCGATTATTGTTAAAGATGCCCTTGAACGAATGCAAAAAAATGGTATCTGGTTAAGCAAAAAGGTTGTTGAATTTGCAGTTGAACAGGCTGGGGAAAGATGACCGGGAAAAGGAGCAGAATAGCAGCAAAGAAAAAACTCTTTGGTTTTGCCTTTTCACCTGAACAGAGTGAGCATTTTTTTCTGGTAACTGTGCCAAAATCCCGGGCGCAGACAGCAGATGTGTATATTTCAGAACATTTCAAGTGGCAGGAACTGAAGAAAGGCGAAGAAATACCAATCACCCTCAATGCTGAGGATGCCCCGTTAAAGGTAATCCTCCCCCGACGTTTCTGGGACGAGATTGCGGAAGAGGTCAAGGCGGAGTTTAACCGTCGTCTGCGAGGCATGGGGATCAAAACCGGTAAATGGCTCAAAAAAGGACAGATCCCGGTGGAACGGTCTCTGGGCAAGGAACTGGTTTTGCTGGCCTGGGCTATTGAGGAATGTGATCCCTTTTTGATCAGTACCGCAATCAGAAACTGGCTTGGTCTTGTCCCGGAAGAACGCTGGTGGCTCTATACCATGACCAACGCCTGCACCGGTCATGCGATCAACGGAAAGGGTAAAGGCTGGCGCAAGGCGGTACGTTTTGCCCTGACAGAGAATCCGGTTTCTGAAAGTGGACAGTCGGCGATTCGCAGGCGGCAGCTTGGTGGATTGTTTGATTTATTACCGGATTAGTAAGGTTGGTAAAAAAGGATACTTCATGAATGATCGTGTTTTTATAGAAGAGCAGTTCCCGGTCTCCAAGGTCTCCAAGGAAAGCTATAAGGAGAGAAAGGCCGGAGCCAGCCAGACCCTGACCAGTCTTGGTAAATGGTGGGGTAGAAAGCCCCTGGTGTTGGTACGGGCAGCCATAATCGGTATGTTGATGCCGGTGTCTGGTGATCCGAAAAGAGACCGGGAGGTTTTTCTCAAGATCATGACCATGGATGATGCTGGTCTCTGGCAGCGGCGGTCAAAATCAATCCCGGCCAAGGTGTTGCAGGTTCATTTATCTCAACAAGAATGGAATGAGCTGCTCACGGATAAAGAGGGCGAAGCAAAACGATTTTGGTCAACCGGTTTAAGCGCAGAGGAAAAAGAAGAGGTGCTGCAGCGGGTATTTGAGCGTATGTCTTATGATGAAAAGCTGGTCTTCTGTGACCGACCGGAACAAATTGAGGGGCCGGACAGCAAGGCATGGCAGGAAATCAACCGGCATCTTGACACCAATGCGACCAGCCTGCAGGAGCTTGTTGCTGAACTGGGAAAACGTCGTTTTGGTCATCGGCCAAGGGTGGGAGATGCCTTTTGCGGTGGCGGCTCAATTCCGTTTGAAGCGGCTCGGCTTGGTTGTGAGGCGTATGGCTCTGATCTTAATCCGGTTGCCGCCCTGCTGACCTGGGCTTCCATTCATCTTATCGGTGGTGGTGAGGAAGTGCAGCAACAGGTGAAAGAGGCACAGCAGGCTGCCTTTGAGGCGGCTGATAAGCAGATAACAGAGTGGAGGATTGAGCATAATGATAAAGGGTGGCGAGCTGATGCCTATCTTTACTGCGTGGAGGCAAAATGTCCGGCCACTGGGCGGATGCTTCCCTTGGCTCCATCCTGGATTATCAGTGAAAAATATAACGTTTGTGCAATACTGAAGCCTGATGACCGGCAAGGATATGACATTGAAATTGTCACCGATGCCGATAAAGAGACAATGTCCAGCGCCAAACAG
>DAOVTM010000445.1 GCA_030633145.1 Desulfobulbaceae bacterium | reverse complement strand
GAGGGTTTCATATAATCAATGGCATCTTTGACTCCGGCTCCGGCAGCTTGCCCCTCAAGAAAGGCAAAAAGGCCGAAATCGGCTGATCTGCGGCCGACCCGCTGTTCCAGGGTATTGTTCTGGCGGCTGAGCTGAGCCCAGACAGTCTGCATCTCACGCATCTCCACCAGGGAGGTTTCCTTTCTTACAATGGCTCGGTTTAATTTTTCCCGCTTGTCCAAGAGGGGGGAAAAAACAAACTGAATCAACACAAAGACAAGCAGGGCAGCACCACCTATGGTCATGGCTCTGCTGTCTTTGGGGGTCAGGGTAATCATCAGGAGGCCTCCCCTGCTGCTAGCTGTATCCGGATCTCAAAACGAATTCCTTCCTTTCCCTTGCCCTTGGTCGCCGAGACAATACTGACCTCTGCATACTGACCGGAAGCAGTCAGCAGTTTTTTCATACTGTTGACATTATTAAAAGCATCCGTGGTACCCTTGATCCTGACCGAGTCCTGATCAATAATCAGGCGCGAGACATGAACCGTAATATTGGCGGGAATCCGGCTGGAGATATCTGCCAGGATAACGAGTACCCGCTTATCCTGGGTGAAAATCGGCATAGACACCGGAGACCGTTCTACTTCCTGTAATCTGGAACGCATCTGCAAAAGGGGTTCGCGTGTATTGCGTGCCTCTGGAAAACTCTGTTGAAAGATCTTCTCCATCTGGCCTGCCAACCCTTCATTTCTCTTGTTCAGATATTGAAAGTCAATAAACAGATAGCCGATGAGGAAAAAAAAGACAAATCCCGCTGCCAGAGCCAGGGTCAGTGCCTGTTTTTTTGAGCCGAACAGGGGGCGCACCGGGGCAAACTCCTGTTTGCGGAAATTAAAGGGGTACTTTTTCCCCTTTTCCCGAGCCAGTAGAGCCAGAGCCAGGGCACGGTCAAACAGGGCTGGCTGCCAGTCCTCTACATCCAGAACGGTTTCCATGAAGATCGTCTGCCGTAGATCGCAGGGGTGACAGGGGATGGACAGGGTCTGCTCAATATTTTCCTGGAAACCGGGCAGTATCTGCATGGGTCCTGCAACCACTGCCAGTTCCAGTTTCAGGGGCAGACTTTCCACAAAGTGGAGACAAAAGAGGTCAATGCTGCGCTGAACATCCTGGCAGAGGGTAACCACGGCCTGGTCTGCGGCCTCAGGGTCTCTCTGGCTGATGCTGGTTCCATTAAAGGAAAACAGGGCATCGTGAAAGACCTGTTCCGGATAGGAGAGACGGCGGATAAAAACCACTTTACCCTGATGACAGATGGACATCGTCATGGAGCCGAGGTCACCGTAGAGGAAAAGAAAATCCTCTTCTTTACCCTGAGTGGCAGCCAGCTGCTCGGTCAGAACATAGCTTGCCGGGCAAACTATTTCCGGTTCAATGCCCTGTCCTCGCAGGATGTCAAGATGGTCACCCAGGAGTTTCTTCTCCATGGCCGCCACCAGGAGGTGGGTGCCTGCATCCCCTTTTGTTATCTCCGTGGTTGCTGTTATCTGCTCGTCAACCGGTACCAAGAGATGTTCCTCCAGCTCCAGGGGGAGAACCTGGCGCACGGCCTTGTCATCGCTGAAGGGAAGGACAAGATTGCGCAGACTGAAACAGGACAGGGGAAGACCATACACCACATCGCCGCCCTGCCAGTTCAACTCTTCCAGTAAACCGGGCAGAACCTCGGCCAGGGCATCACAATCCTTCAGCAGGGTTGAGGCGCAGTTTTCCAGCCGCTGCTCCCGCCCTTTGCCGGAAAGAAGTACCGCTGTCAGCAGGTCATCGCTTATGTCTATGCCCAGTTGATAGTTGATTTGCAACTCAGTGCAGTTAAGGGTGTTGGGGACTGCAAATACTCTGTATGAGCCAGTATAAAGTGTAAAAAGGAAAAATGCAAACAGTATCAACCGTTTCTGGGTAGTCGATATATCCCGAAGCAAATTAACGTAAGAGAGTAATAAAACAGGTGCTAAAACAGTTACTATGTTATACAAATTCAAACGGCTGCGCACGGAACCCATCGGTGCCAGGACATTCGGAGTTTTGCAAGCTCGCTTACCTGGGTACCGGTAGCCCATGCCGGGCGTACACAATGGTATGCACCCCCAGGTAGCACGGTTTTGTAAATAAAATTTGCAGGTTATCCAACCTCATTGCTGCATACTAAGTTGGTCGGTAACTCTGCTTGGGTCTGCTGGTACCGGTCATTCGGTTCTCAACAATTAACAATTCATAATCCATAGTGATCTCAAGTGAAAAGGAAATAAGATGAAAAAAATAAGACTGCTACCTATTATTGGAACATTTATTCTAATCCCTTCAATTACTTTTGCTGAATGTACAAGTGGTGATTGTGTCAATGGATATGGAACAGATAACCTGTCCAAGGGAAGAATGTATGTAGGACAGTTTAAAAATGGGAAAAGAAATGGAGAAGGAACATATTCTTTTCCCAATGGGAAAAAATATACTGGACAATGGAAAAACAATAAACCCCATGGTCAAGGAACAGAAATTCTTTCTGATAGTAGTAAATATACAGGCCAATGGAAAAATGGAAAAATTAACGGTAAAGGAACGTACTCATATCCTGATGGGTCAACGTATGCAGGACAGTTTATAAATGGTAACAGAACTGGAGAAGGGACAATAGTATTTCCTGATGGTGTCAAATATGTAGCACACTGGAAAGATGATACAAGACACGGTAGCCAGAAAGCATACTACCAATCAGGTGAACTGGAGGTTGAATCCCAGTTTATCAATGGAGTTAAAAATGGGGTCGAAAAGCGATACTATAAATCTGGAAAATTAATGTTTGAATATCAATTTGAGGATGGAAGGCAACATGGAGCAGTAAAAGGATATTACAAGTCAGGGACGTTAAAGTTGGAAAATCATTTTAAAGCTGGTAGGAAAAATGGAATTTTAAAAAAATACCGGGAATCTGGTCTATTGAAGTCTGAAATCCCATTTAAAGATGGTAAAATAGATGGAATGAGAAAAGATTATTACAAGTCAGGTAAATTGAGTACGGAATACTCATACAAAGATGGAAAACTTCAAGGAACCACTAGACTATACTACAAAACAGGAAAACTAGAGTTAGAAACTCCATTCAAAGATGAAAAGAAAGATGG
>DAOVTM010000090.1 GCA_030633145.1 Desulfobulbaceae bacterium | reverse complement strand
AGCTTGAAGCCCTCAAGCTGTGCGATCACGAGGGTTTATTTCAGGAACAGGCTGGTGAACGTATGGGGGTCTATCGCGGCACAGTACAGCGCATCCTGATCATTGCCCGCATAAAAGTTGCTGAGGCTCTGGTTACCGGTTCTGCCCTGGCTTTTGTTGATGAGGATGAGTAGGAGAGAGGGGCTAGCCATTATAAAGATGCCGGGTCAGCTGAGCAGATAAATCTTTTGGCTTAAACGGTTTAGAGAGATAGTCATCCATCCCCGCATCAATACAGTTTTCCAGATCATCTTTAAATGCCTGGGCTGTCATGGCAATGATGGGGGTATGGGTTCCTGTTTCTTTTTCCTCTAATCGGATAGCGGCTGTGGCCTCAAAGCCATTCATTTCCGGCATCTCCACATCCATGAGGATGAGTGAAATACCGTCTTTTTGCCACTGCACTACAGCTTCTTTACCGTTCTGTGCTGTGGATACCCGGTAGCCATAACGCTGAAGAGTAATTTTCTCTGTTCCTTCCAGGTTGTTTTTTTGATCGGCAAGATTAAATGAGGCCGTAAAATGAAATATGGCACCCTGATTGTTTGTATCATTTTCCGACTTAGCGAGTGCTGGACTGCTTTCGACCCAGATATCGCCATCCATCATCTTCACCAGTCGGGAGGAAATAGCAAGCCCCAGCCCTGTACCTCCATGTTTCCTGCTATGGGAGGCATCGGCTTGGGAAAATGACTCAAAAATTAACTGCTGCTTATCTGCTGGAACCCCAATGCCGGTATCATGGATGGCAAAATGGAGCTGCACCGTCTCTGCCTGCTGCTCTTCCACCGCTACCTGTACCCGAACTTCACCCGTAGAAGTGAATTTAATCCCATTGAACACCAGATTGGTAATAATCTGGGTCAGCCGGGCTGGATCGCCAACCAGTTGATCAGGAACATTGCGGTCAATTTGCAGAAGAAGTAACAGCTTTTTGTCCTCAGCCGTCATTTGCAGCGGGGCAATGATCTCATCCAGCAGAGGAAGAAGTTGAAAATCGATTTTCTCCAGTTCAAGATGTCCTGCTTCAATTTTTGAAAAATATAGAATATCATTGAGTAATCCCAGCAGCCTCTTGGCCGAGGACTGAATTATCCCCAGCCATTTTTTCCCTGAGTCAGCAGAGGCATTGGCAGGTTTCGGCTCTAGCAGCAGGTCGGTGAAACCGATGATGCTGTTCATGGGAGTGCGCAGTTCATGGCTCATGTTGGCGAGAAAATCACTCTTGGCCTGGTTGGCACGCTCGGCCTTAAGCACGGTTTTGGCAAGCTGATCTTCCAGAATTTTTCGAGCCGTAATATCACGCATGATGCCGGTATAAAAGCATTTTCCGCTATGGAGCCAACTGGAGAGGGAAAGCTCTGCCGGAAATTCATGTCCGGATGCGGTAAGGGCGGTTACTTCCACGATCCGCTCACAGGAATGAGCTGTTGCCGCACCATTATTGCGTGCTATGGTCTGATAAAATTGTTTTCTGGCCTGCTCAGGGATAATTATTCCAATGGATTTCCCCATCATATCATTTGATCGGTGACCAAACATATCCTCAGCCTTGTTATTCCATGATAGTACCAACCCTCTATTATCTATTATAATGATGGCATCATTGGCGGTCTCGATGACTGAGAGAAATTGCCGGTGTTCGTCCTGCTGCTCCGCTTCAATTTTTTTTCGATACAGGGCTATCTCAATTACAGCGTATAGCTCCTGATCATTAAAAGGTTTATGGAGATAACCGAAAGATCCAACTTTTTTTGCCCGGTCAAACAGTTGAGGGTCGGAGTAGGCTGTGAGAAAGATTACCGGAATCCCATATCGGCTATAGATTATGTCAGCGGCCTCTATGCGTCCATGGTATCCCGGAGATTGATGTCCATCAATACAGCGTCCGGGTACTCGCTGCCAGCACGCTGTACAGCTTCTTCCCCTGTGGTAACAGATGATTTGACCATATAGCCCAGGGACTGAAGAGAGCTTTTTATATCTTCTGCGATGAATACTTCATCTTCTACGATCATTATTGTGGACATATATGACCTTTTTGTAACTGAAAACTTCATATTGATATTTTTCAATATTTACTTTTTCTTGAAAAATACACTGATTTCAGTACCCTTTTCCCGCTTAATTTCCACCCTGCCGCCAAGTTGATCCTCTGCCAGCCTGTACATGAGCCGTAAACCCAGGCTGTCACAGTTTTTCAGATCAATATCCAGAGGCAGGCCAATACCATTATCAGCTATTATCAAGGCACATTCCCCATTTTCGCAGACAAACATATTTATCGTGATTTCACCTGGTTGACCATCTGGAAATCCATATTTCAACGAATTGCTGATAATTTCCGTTGTAATAAGTCCAATGGGAACCGCCTGATCAATATGAAGACTCGTAAGCAGGGTCTTGACACGTATCCTGATTCTTCGGCCTTGGGAGTTATAGGCAATGGATAGATGACGGGACAACCTGTCCAGGTACTGGTCAATGGCGATCATAGCCAGGTCATCTGATTGATACAGTATCTCATGGATCATTGCCAGGGCACGCACTCGGTTCTGACTCTCTTGCAGGGCAAATAAGGCATCCTGATTATCAATCTGTTTGGATTGTAACTTGAGCAGACTGACGACTATCTGCATGTTGTTTTTGACTCGATGATGGATTTCCCGTACCAGGGTGGTCTGTCTGGCAGCGGCCTGATGCGCCTGTTCTTCTGCCTTGATACGGTCTGCAACCTCTTGCTCCAGCTCTTTGTTTCTTGCCTCCAATTCCAGTACCTGTTCGTCAACCTTGATCGACAGCTCCCGGTTCAGATCGATGCGTTGCTGCTCAACCTCTTTTTCTCTTGATATATCCTGAATGGAACAGAGAATCAGCGGTTCCGGTTCGCCAATCTTGGTAAGGAGAAACTGATCTATCCTAGTCCATAATCTATGCTTGTCAGGCATCAGAAAATAGACATCCAGGTGTTGTGACTGCCGATTTTTAAGAAGTACGGTCAGTGATTTTTCATATTCTGTAAGACTCTTTGGAGCAATGAATGCCTGCAACACCTGCCCCACCACTTCTGAGCGTTTTAACTGAAAATAGTCCAAAGCTGTCTCATTAACATCCCTGATTATTCCCGCCCACTCCATTACCACATACCCCACCGGGGCGTACAAAAAGAGATCATCCAGATATTGCTGGGATGCCTCCAGGCTCATTCTACTGTTCACGCTTTCCGTTATATTTTGTACTGTACCCAGGGAAGAGAGAGGGATGCCATTGCTGTCATACCTGGTTTGACATTGTTCATTGACAAATTTTACAGATCCATCCATCATCAATAACCGATGGGTAATCGTATAGGAACGCTTTTTTTCCAGAGAAGCTGTATATGCCTCTTTGACCATCGCACGATCATCTGGATGAATCACGTCTATAAAGCCCTGGTATGACGGGGTGAATGTATTCTGGTCAAGCTCAAAAATTCGATAGATTTCATCAGACCAATCCAGGGTATTGTTGACAATATCATATTCCCAGTGGCCCAGCTGGGCTATTTTTTCCGCTTCCTGGAGCCGTTTTTCGTTTTTATCCTTACGGGCTATCTCTTTGTGCAGGTTGGAGTTCAAACTGCTCAGCTCAGAGGTTTGCTGCCTGACCTGCTCTTCCAGGGTAGCACGATTGAGCCGCATCCTTTTGATCATGGGTTCAGTGATTCTGGTAATCAGCAGGGTGCAACCGGCAATGATCAATAGCCCGGCCAGGCCGCTGATAAGTGCTGCTCGAACAAAGGACTGCCTTACTTCCCATAGATCAATTTTGGCAACAATCTCCATCCCCAGTTCAGGAAGCGGCGTAAATGCTGCCATTACTGTTGTTCCCCTGTAATCAACGTGGAGCATGGTGCCGGAATCTCCCGACAATGCCTGGCGCATGGGTTCAGCCAGAGGGGAATCCCAGGGAATTGTCCTGGGAACCGGGATTGTCGGATTAAGGCGGTCACGGTTGAGCAGAAGTATAATTGTATCCTCTTTTTTAGCGGCAAGGACAAACTCTCCGCTGGCTGCCTCTCCCTGGTAACTGCTGTGTGCATCCCTGATCTGCTGTAATGTAGCAGCCAGGGCACCTTCCGGATAATTATGGCTGTATTCAGCATCAAAACGAGCCACAGACTTAACAAATCTTGCCTGGCTCTGTACGGTGTCCATGAGTCTGGAGCGTTGGGCTTCAACTGCTGCGGTATAGAGCAGGGTGATGGTGATTGTAGTGGTCACGGTGGCAGCGAAAAACAGCACCAGGACAAGGTAGAGTACCCGTCTTCGGTCGCGGCTGAGTTGTGTTCTGTTTCGTTTAAACATTCTTGCTCCGCTGTTTTTTTACGCTGTTTTTTTTTACGCTGTTTTTTTTTACGCTATTGCACTCCCCAGCAGGTTACGAACTACTGTAATCAGCTCATCTCCGCGCAAAGGCTTGTGGAGATATTTCCTGATTCCCATTTCCATGACATCTTCCATGGTAAAGGTCTCGCTGTGGCCGGAACAGATGATAACCGGCAGATCCGGCTTGATGGTCAGTACCTTTTGGGTCAGCTCCCTGCCGGTCAGCACTGGCATGGTCTGATCGCTTATGAGCATATCATAGCGGTCAGGATGACGGTAAAATTCCTCCAGAGCTGCCTGGCTGTTGATAAAGGCGGTAACAGAATACCCTGCATCCTCAAGTTTCTGGCGCTGGATGACCGTCAAACAGGGTTCATCGTCCACCATCATGATCCTTGCAGGGGAATGCTGTTGCGCTGCTTTGTCTGTATTCTGTGTAGGAGAAGCAGGTAATGCGTCACTGGCGGGATCAACATGGAGGCGAATATTCTCAGGCTCTTCACCCGCAGGCAGATAAACATTGAATGTGGTTCCATGATCCGGCTCACTGTGAATCTGAATAAACCCGTTACAGCTCTTGACAATACCGTGTACAAGCGACAGCCCCAGACCGGTTCCCTGTCCATTTGATTTTGTGGTGAAATATGGCTCAAAGATACGGTCAAGGGTTGCCTTATTCATGCCAAAGCCGGTGTCACTCACTGAAAGGCGGATAAACGTATTCGAAGTACTATTAATATCAGATGGAATATTTTCAGGTTGCAATGTTTCCTTTTTAAGGCAGATCCGTAACACGCCCTTGTCCCCCTCCATGGCATGAACACTGTTGGTACAAAGATTGATAAGAACTTGATGAATATTGGTAGGATCGGCAACTATCCAGCCGCAGTCAAGAATGTCGGTTTCAAGTAAAATACTGCTGGGCAGGGTGGTCCTGAGTATTTTGACTGCCTCCTTGAGAATCGTATGGGGATGAAAAGGCTTTCGTTCAGCGGCTGATTGACGGGTAACTGCCAGCAACTGTTGCACCAGATTTGAGGCTCGGTTACCGGCAAAGATGATATTGGTGAGAAATGCTCCCGTTTTACTCTCCTTTGGAACTTCCAGCTGGGCAAGCTCGGCATAACCAATGATTGCGGAGAGGATATTGTTGAAATCGTGAGCAATGCCGCCTGCCATAGTGCCGATGGCCTCCATTTTCATGGCCTGTCGCAACTGGGCTTCGAGCAGCTCATGTTCTGCTTCCATTTTTACCCGGTATAATGCCATCTCCACCATAGCCTTGATCTCAAAATCATCAAAGGGCTTGCGCAGGTAGCCAAAGGAGCCAACCTTTTTTGCCCGTTCCAGCAGTTCGTCCCCTGCATAGGCGGTGAGAAAAATACAGGGCAGTTTATGTGTTTTATAGAGATGATCGGCTGCGATGATACCATCCATTTCACCTTGGAGATTGATGTCCATTATTACCACATCCGGGCATTGCTTCTCTGCCTCTTCCAAGGCGGCTTCACCGCTGGTCACCATTGCGGTGACCTCAAAGCCTGCCTGCTCAAGGCTGTCTTTAATATCTTCTGCGATGAGGACTTCGTCTTCTACGATCATTATCTGTTTTTTTTCTTTCATTTTGTAACGTCACCTTGAGTTGCAGCGAAAAAATCTTAAAAAATCTAAAGATCCGCAAAGGTATTCAAAGATTTTCAAAATCATCAAAGGGATAAATCCGCTTACTGTGAATATCCTGTAGCAGCTCTGCCGGTTTCTTGTGAAAATCAAACACCTGTCCTTTTTTGTTCAGATCATCCCTGTTAAAATCCGAGATAAGGTTGAGATGTTCCCAGCGTGCGATGTAATACTCTATCATTTCAGGTAATTTACTGATGATGGTTTCTTCCGGTTTCGGGTCATGATACGAGGATGCCTGGAGTTTGGCACTGCTCAGGGTCTGGGTCTGATAAAACTGGTCCAGAAAAAGCAGCTCTGCCGGCATCTTGGCCTCAATTCCCAACCGCACAAGTATTTTCAACAACAGGTTGATTCCACCCAGGCCCATACGAGCCGCAGCCAGTGGCACAAAGAGCTTTATCGGCTTGGCGACTCCAAGATAATCCTTGATCGTGAGGATAAGTTCAGCCATTCTTACTGGCTCAGGGTCAACAAAATGATACACCTCTCCATTAAATTCTTCCCGGTTCTGGAGGGTATGATGGATAAAGCAGGGCAGTTTTTTTGCGTTGGTATAGGAGTGTCTGACATCTTTTCCGGTAAAGAGGAACCCCATTGCCTGGTCAGCAATGGAATAGAGGAGTCGATGGATTCCCTGGATCTTATAATCGTGTTTACCATACACAATGGCCAGTCGGATAGCCGTATAATCCAGCCCCTCCTGTTCATGGAGGTGTTCCAGGGTCATCTCGCTCATCAACTTGGATTTCGCATAGTTAGTGAGCTTGGCATCCAACTCTAAACGGCTGTTCTCATCAAGATCGTTTCCATCGGGCAGGACTGCCGCAGAGCTGATATGGATATAGGGAATCTGGAGCGAAAGAGCCACCCTGGCCAGATTGATACAGCCGAGATAGTTGACAGTGTAGGCCAGTTCCGGGTCAGAATCAATGGCCGCAATGGCCGAGTTAATGATGTAATCGGGTCTCCAGCGTTGAAAATACTGGCGCATATCGTCAACACTTTTCAGGCTGAGCATTTTGCTGTTGGGCGACAGCACTTCTATATTGGCCAGACAGCACTTGTTAAAGTAATGGACAATCGCGCCCCCGATCATGCCTGAGCCGCCAATAATGATGATACGAATCTTTTTTTCTGAAATGTGCATATTTTCCTCTCACGTTTTATTCATCATAACGGATTGGAAAATGTAAGCAAAGAAATAAGCGGAAAAGAGTAAAAGGATTGTGCGGATTGGGTAAAATATGTACATAATTCTTTTCTTCTTTAAGATAAAATGGTATAATTAAAAAATATGCGTTTATAATCATTTTATTGAGGAGTTAGCCCCAGAACAACCAACAGACCAAAAGGCGATAATCGCTAATGGCTCTCATAAAATGCAGAAAATGTGGTAAAAACATAAGAAAAAAGGAACAGGGATTAAATATGAAATCGATAATTATATCAATATTTTTGCTGATATTTACAGCTTCCTATGCTTTGGCAGATAAAGAAACTGCAATAACCTTTTGCAATTCAGAAATAAAAGATAATTTTCATAGTTCCGTGACGATACAGTTCCCAGCACCAATTGTGAAAGAAAACGATGATTTTTATTTTGTTCATTACAGAGGAAGCCAACAATTATTAACAGGAAATGGCAATACACGGGTAGATGCACGTTGCACCATTCACAAGTCATCATATACAATTACATACATAAATGTTGCAGGTAAAGATAAAACAAAACCTTATGACAGGTCTGCTCTTTAGCCTAAAAAATCCTGCTATTAAACTGGGTAACCAAGGAAAAACACATCACTATTTGACGAAACATTGGGCTAACAAACCGCAGTGCTGTAAATCCTGCCGACCCCTGAGTTCAAACATTATGGGAACACTCGCACAGAATAAGACTTCCATGGACAAGGCTCTCAGGGATATTGCCGCTGCACAGCCCCTGCGCTTGCAGATCTCAGGAAACTGTATGCACCCTTTAATTAAAGACGGTGCCTCAGTAGAGATCAGCAGTAAGCGTTTTTACTGGCCAGGTGACGTGCTGGTCTTTCGCCGCCATGAGGGCCAGGTGCTGGTTCACCGTCTGACAGGCTTTTATCCCAGTCGCAACGGTTTACGATATCTGACCAAGGCTGATGCGGCTCTCAGCCCTGATTCCCCGGTAGGAAAACAGGGTATAATTGGTAAGATATCTGGTGGCGATGTTGCATCGGTAGTGCAAAATGTCCCACTGGCGCACCGGTTACGTTCGCTATGTTTTTTTATTCGTTTTGCTGTTCTTCGTTTACTTCAAGGTAGGTTGAAAAATGTCTTTTGGCGACCGGTTTCTGACTGATCCAACTCAATTCCCCAGCTCAACCAATGGTACGCCATGGGGGAATGAACGATTGATTGTTGATTTTGTCGGCGGACCTTACCTGATAACCGGTTTGAGTCTTAGCCAAGCGGAATTGTTGAGGGATCATTTTGAAGAGTCCTGTACAACGGCAACAACTGAACAGATGGGGAGGGTACACATCCAGATCTGTCAGGATTCTGACAAAAGTTTTAAAGATATCAGTAAAACCCCACGCGAAATTACCTTTGATCTTGATCATCAAAAAAACCATTTGAACATTTCCGGGCTTTACGTTATGGCTCGCCTGGACTTTCAACCGGCCCTCTCCGCAACTTTATGGACCTGTAAAAATGATGATTCCCTTTTCTCCGGTATTATTTTTGAAAATATCTTTCGTATGGTGGTGACCTACCGTCTCCACGAAGACAATGGGATGCTGATCCATAGCGGTGCAGTGGTTGATGATGGGGAGGCAGTACTCTTTCCAGGCCGATCAAATGATGGAAAATCCACTCTCTCTAAACTTTCCCTGCAGACCGGACGTACTGTACTCAGCGATGACATGAACGCCCTTACCTGGGAAAATGGTGTTCCTATCCTGGAAAAAGTTCCCTTTGCCGGTGACCTGGGGCGCACCTGGACTCGGAGCAGTCAGTACCCGCTCAAGGGGATTTTTGCGATCAGCAAGACCGCAGAGACTATCCTGGAACCTATGGCAGCTCCGCAGGCAGTTGCCCTGTTGGTGGCAAGTACACCCTACCTCAATACCGATTCCATGCGTATGGCTGATCTGCTCGCCAATCTGCACCAACTGGCCATGACTGTGCCGACCGGGCGGCTTGGTTTTACCAAAAATGAGGATTTCTGGCCTGAAATTCAACAGTATCTCAAACAATAAGGAACAACGCAACAAGGAACAGCATGACCAATACAGAAACAGAGTACCGCATGGCACCGGATATCCGGTTTCGCAGGGTTCTTGACGAGGCCGTAGTGGTCAAGCAGGACAATAACCAGGTGATTGTGATCAATGAGGTGTCTGCCTCGATCCTGGATATCTTTGAGGAACAGGAGACTGTAACTGCAGAGGTTCTGGTCAATGCCCTTAATGAAGCCTATGATGTTGACCGTCCGACCCTGGAAAAAGACATCCAATCCCACCTTGAAGAACTGCAGACCGCTGAAATTATTACTTCTGTGACTGGTCACAAATAGACAATGAGCTACGCAGATCTTATCAGACGTACCTGGCAGGAGAATGTGTTGTTCTCCGTCCTTATCGAGCTGACCTATCAGTGCAACCTTAACTGTTATTACTGTTACAATGATCGCGAGCAACAGGGCATACCCCTTTCTCAACAGCAGTATTTTGATTTTTTTGACGATCTGCGTAGCATGGGCGTACTGCATCTGGTTCTCAGTGGTGGAGAGCCGCTCATGCATCCGGATTTTTTTACCCTGGGTGCCAGGGCCAGGCAGCTGGGATTTGTCATCAGGGTGAAATCCAATGGTCATGCCCTTGATAAAGAGACGGTCTCCAGGATTCGTGCAGAAGTTGATCCCTTTATGGTGGATATCAGCCTGCATGGTGCCACTGGAGCTGTCCATGACCGCCAGACCGGAGTCAGCGGCAGTTTTGAGCGGCTGCTGAAAAACCTCCATTTCATGCAGGAACAGGGGCTCCGTTTTCGTCTCAACTCGGCTCTGACCCGCTGGAATGAGGATGAGATTGGAGCGATGTTTTCCCTGGCTCATGGATTTGACATTCCCCTCAATATTAGCATGTCCATCACTCCGAGGGACAGCGGTGATATGGAACCCCTGTCCATTATTCCAGAAAAGGAAGCCGTGATCAGAACCATGCAACTGCTCAAGGATCAGGCAGTAAAATGGGCTGAGAAGGATGAAACAGTTGATGAGAAAAAGTTTATTGACTGTGAATCAGAGGTGACGGAAAAGGATACTGGAAAGGTTTGCGGCAGTGGGTCGTCCACCGTAACTGTTGACCCTTATGGGAATGTTCTTCCCTGTGTGCAGTGGCGCGAGCCAGCCGGTAACCTGCACCAACAGTCAATCAAGGAGATCTGGCTACATGCGCATCTGCTGCGGGAGGTACGGGAGATTACCAGCCAGGCAAAGGAAAAAATGTTAGAAAAATGGCCGGAACTTGATGGTGCCGGTTATTGTCCTGCTGTGGCACGGCTTATTACCGGCAACCCCCTTGAAGAGGATGCGCAGTCTGTCAATTTGAAAATAATTCGTTCCGAGGATGTCCTGGAAGAAAACCTGTGAGACTTCGCCATCCAACCACATTATCCAGGGAAAAGCTCGATTACGTCTTGGATCAGGCGGTGCGCCACCCGCACGGCCATGTTCATAAGGGTAGGTGTATTCTCCATCCCGATGTCTTTTCCGACCCGGAACGGGAAACCAATATCCTGGTCAGCCGCTTTGCCCTGCTGGACTGTACCGGCTCCATTGAACTCGGCCCCTGGTGCAATATTTCCGCCCGCTGCCGGATATATACCCATGACCATATTCATCTGGGACGCAAACCATTACTGGCTGTGGAAGAGGAACATGGGATTATCTGGCAGGATAAGAAAATCGGTGCTGATGTCTGGGTACACGACGGGGTGATT
>DAOVTM010000020.1 GCA_030633145.1 Desulfobulbaceae bacterium | reverse complement strand
CTTGTGCCTTTGGGTTGTTTGTACATATTCCCTCAAAATAGGTGTTTGTCAAATCATACAAAAAAATGCTATCCTCCATACTAAACAAATCTTTTTGTCACTGATATAAGTTTTCCTCAATATCATCGTGATGTTTGAGTAACTTATCAGATATTCGATAAAACCTCTCTTTACCAAATTGCATGGAGTCAATTTCAAGAAGTTCATCAACAGCTACCAGTTGCATCTTTAACGCTAACGAAAACTGAGCCAAAGCAGCGGGTGACAATGGCGATATCGTCATCATCCATGACCTTACGTTTGGAGCCCAATGATTTACGCATCTTGGAGTAGAGGTTCACCCCGTTAATGAGCTGCACCTTGCCCCTGCATTCATCATTTTTCTCATTGGACAGCACCCAGACATAGGTGGCAATGCCAGTGTTGTAGAACATATCCGTTGGCAGGGCGACAATGGCCTCCAGCAGATCCGCCTCCAGGATATAGTGCCTGATCTCCGACTCACCGGTAAAGAGCGGCGAACCGTTGAGGATAATGCCGATGCGGCCGCCATACCCCTTGAGGCTGTGTTCGTCATTGATATCCCCTTCAATCTTCTTCCAATCAACGCCAAAGGGGGGATTGGAGAGCATATAGTCAAATTGGTTACCATAGAGCTGGTCGCCGGACAGGGTGTTGCCCAGCTTGATATTAGAGACATCCTGCCCCTTGATCAGCATATCCGCCTTGCAGATGGCGTAACTCTCGGGGTTCAACTCCTGACCAAAGCCACGCATCACGGCTTGGGGATTAAGTTCATGGACATACTCCATACCGGAAGAGAGAAAGCCTCCTGTTCCGGCAGTTGGGTCATAGATGGTGCGGATAATACCCGGTTTGGTCAGAGCCTCATCATCCTCCATAAACACCAGGGAGGTAGTGAGGCGGACAATATCGCGGGGGGTGAAATGCTCACCAGCGGTCTCATTGGATCCTTCTGCAAAGCGACGAATCAACTCCTCAAAAACTAGACCCATCTCATGATTGGAGATGGCCGCAGGGCTGAGATCCGTCTTTCTGACCTTCTATACTACCTTATAGAGCAGGTTGGCATCGCCCAGCTGAGCGATGAACTCGCTGAACTTGAAATGTTCAAAAATCTCCCGGGCATCCTTGGAAAACCCCTGGATTTAGGATTCCAGGTTATCTTTGAGGGATGCCTCACCAAGCATGGAGAGATCCATCTTGGAGATATTACAAAAGGAGAGGCCGCCGGTGACCCGCAGCAGCATCTTTTCCTGGGCATCTTCCGGCAGATTCATGGTCTTGACCTTGTCATACTCGGTCAGAACCGCTTTTTTGCTTGCCTCCAGCACCCCTTCCAGACGGCGAAGGAGGGTAAAGGGCAGGATAATACGGCCATATTGAGACTGTTTAAAATCACCGCGTAACAGGTCGGCCAGGGACCAGATATAGGTGGCAAGGTTGTTGGTTGCCTGAGACATAGGTTTGTTTTATTGTGAAAAGAGGCTGAAGGGGGTGATATTTATCATCGATCCAAGAAGAGCCTGTGCATGGGACAAAAATGATCGGCAGAGTTTTAATTTATCGACTTTAATTCAAGTTTATCTACCACAGGTTCAATTTTTTAGAAGCAGATTTAAGACGATTCAAAGTTGCTCCCACCTCTATTCCTATAACTCACAAAAAAAAGCCCCGAATCGCAGTATTACTGCGACTCGGGGCTTTATTACAAATGGTGCCGAAGGCGAGAATCGAACTCGCACGACCGTGGGCCACTACCCCCTCAAGATAGCGTGTCTACCAGTTCCACCACTTCGGCACATTTTTCCTTTTACTCTTCTGCTTTGTTTGCCTCTTCTGCCGCTGGTACTGTTTCGAGTACTTCATCAGCAACAGGTGTTGGTTCAGCAGCGGATTCTACAGCCTGAGGAGTCACCTCTACCGATTCTGTTGTCTGCATGGGAATCGTAATTGGGGCAACTGTAGCCGGGACGCTGCTCTGCTGTTTGGGTATATCTTCCATGACCGTACCGCTACCCTTATTGGCAGAAATATAGGCCAGAGAAATTGAGGTTCCCATAAATACGATTGCCGCAAAGGTAGTAATCTTGTTGAGCAGGGGTACTGGACCCTCGGTACCGAATACGGACTGACTGGAGCCGCCAAAGGTAGCACCAATATCCGCACCCTTGCCGTGTTGCAACAGAACAATGGCAATCAAAAACAGAGAAACAAGTATATGGGCGATAAGTAGTAGTGTTGTCATTTAAAATGAATAATCCGATCAAAAGACTCGGCTTTCAGCGCGGCACCGCCTACCAGTGCCCCATCTATATCCGGTTGCGCCATGAGACTGTCAACATTCTCTGGCTTAACCGAGCCACCATACAATATTCTTATCTCGTCGGCAAGTGTTTTTTCATACAGAGTAACAAGCAGGCTGCGAATATAGGCGTGAACTTCCTGAGCCTGCTCCTTACTCGCTGTTTTTCCGGTACCAATGGCCCATACCGGTTCATAAGCTATGACGACTTCTGTTATCTGTTCAGCACCAACCCCTTTGAGTCCCTCTGTAAGCTGTTCTTCAATGACCGTAAAGGTATTATTCTGTTCCCGCTGGTCAAGTGTTTCCCCCACACAGAGAATGGGAGTCACTTTATATTCCAAGGCTCCCAGCACCCGCTGGTTGATAATATCGTTGCCTTCGCCAAAGATATGACGACGCTCTGAATGGCCGAGGATGACCATATTGACTCCGGCATCTATGAGCATAAAGGGTGATATTTCACCGGTAAGGGCTGCTTCCTTTTTCCAGGCACCGTTCTGAGCTGCGACCCTGACCGGACTATCAGCCACAGCCTCTGCCACGGAGACTATTGCGAGAAAAGAAGGGGCGATCATTACCTCCCGATCCGTCAGCCCTTTGCAGGAGGCGGCAACAGCGGTTGCCAGCTCAACTGCATCAGCAACAGTCAGGTACATTTTCCAGTTTCCTGCTATCAGTGGTTTCCTTGCCATATCTCTCTATCCTGTTATATATTGGGCTATTTTATATTGGGTAAAACATTAAGGGTGCGCAGGTAGGTAAGCGCACCCTACGACTTGTCACTTTTCCAGTGCTACGACTCCCGGCAGTTCCTTGCCTTCCATCAGCATGAGGAAGGCACCGCCGCCAGTGGACATATAGGAGATATTATCGGCCTCGCCTGAGAGCTTCACCGCAGCATTGGAATCACCGCCGCCGGTGATGGTCAGGGCATGGGAGGCGGCCAGAGTGTGAGCCAGAGCCATGGTACCACGGGAAAAAGCATCCATTTCAAAGGCTCCCATGGGGCCGTTCCAGATAACGGTACGGGCATTGGCCAAGACCTCGTTAAAGCAGATCACCGTGGCCGGGCCTATATCCAGTGCCATCCACTTGTCCGGGATATCCTGAATGGTCACCTGCTTGCAGACTGCGTCCGGACTAAAGCTATCCGCCGCCAGCACATCCACAGGCAGATACACTTTTACCTCTTTTTTTGCTGCATCTGCCAGTAGTTTGCGCGCATTATCCAGCAGGTCGTCTTCCACCTTGGAATCGCCAACTCCATAGCCTTGACTCTTGAGAAAGGTGTTGGCCATGGCTCCACCGATGAGCATACAATCAACCTTGTCCAGCATATTCTCCAAGGCTCCCAGCTTGCTGGAAACCTTAGCCCCGCCAACAATGGCAACCAGGGGACGGAAGGGGTCATCCACAGAACGATGAAAAAAATCCATCTCCTTCTGGAGAAGCAAACCAGCCCCTTTTTCCGCACAATGGGAGGGTACTCCCACCACCGAGGCATGCGCCCGGTGCGAAACGGCAAAGGCGTTGTTGATATAAACATCGGCCAGCCTGGCCAGTTGGTCGGCAAAATCCGCATCATTCGCCTGTTCCTCCACGTGAAAGCGAAGGTTTTCCAGCAGGATAACGTCTCCGTTCTCCATCTTGTTGACCATTGCCTCAACTTCCGAGCCGACACAGTCAGGAGCCAGTTGAACTTCTTTATCAAGAATGTCAGCAAGATAACGGGAGACCGGAGCAAGGGAGAACTTCTCCACCCGCTGTCCCTTGGGTCGCCCCATGTGCGAACAGAGGATTACCTTTGCTCCCTGCTCCAGGGCGTAGTCAATGGTAGGCATCACCGTACGGATACGCAGGTCATCGGTGATGGTTCCTTCCTCATCCATGGGTACATTAAAGTCCACCCGGATCAAGACTCGTTTACCGGTAATATCAATATCACGAATTGTCTTCATATTTCAGAACCCAGAAGCCAGAAGAGAGAAACCAGAACAGTTTCCACCTGTGGCGATTGTATATTTTTTAACTGTCAACTGTCAACTATCAAACCATACGCTCAGCAACCGAAACCGTCAGGTCACCCAGCATATTGGTATAACTGCCCAGCTCATTATCATACCAGCCGTAGATAACCGCCTGGGTAACCGGCACCTCAAGCACCGGTGGAACCTGTCCGGGGGTGAAGTTACAGCTCTCAACATGGTTCAGGTTCACACTGATAGAGGCGGTTCGAGTGTGGGTTTCGGTGGACTCTATAACTGCTGCCGCTTCCGGGGTACCGACAATATCCAGAGAAACATTCTGCCCGGTAGAGTATTCCAGATACGAGGTATTGGCTGCATAATCCCGGTAAATAGAGTTGATCAGATCACGCTTGACTGGATTTTTCAAATCGTCCTGCAGGTTGAGAACCAGAACAATGAGGGAACCGGTGGCAGTGGGTACCCGAACCGATTCCGCAATAAAACCAATGGATCGCATTTCGGGAATAACCAGAGCCAGAGCCTTGGCTGCGCCGGTGGTGGTCAGGATGATATTGTTGAGGATAGAACGATTCTTGCGCAGGTCTGTGGCTCCGGCAGCCGGCACACTGTCCAACACCTTCTGACTGCCGGTGGCAGCATGGACGGTGACCATGGAGGCAGACAGCATCTTGTCTGCGCCAAAATGATCCATCAGCGGCTTAATCATATAGGAGAGGCAGGTGGTGGTACAGGAAGCCGCAGAAACAATGGAATGCTGCTCCGGTTTATAGTCATCATCATTGATGCCCATAACCGTGGTAATGGCATCCTCGGGCATGTCAATCCCTTTGGACTTGATCTTGAAAGGTGCTGAAACCAGTACCTTTTCAGCCCCTGCCTGGAGGTGGCCGCGTACGGAACCCCAGCTCTCATCGGCATCAGCTGTGGGATCCTTGAAGACCCCGGTGGTATCGGCAACTATACGCACCCCGTTATCCTGCCATTTGATATCTTTAGGATTGCGATCCTCGCGCAGGATGGTCACCGGCACCCCATTGACAGTCATGGTACCTGCCGCCTCGTTGAGGTTTTCAATGGGCCGCTTCGCCTTATGTCCATGCAGCCAGGTACCAAGCCTGCCGTAGGAGGAATCCTTTTCAATAGTTGAGGCAATATCTTCCAGCCCGGTGCCTACCTGCCGTCCCAGGTTGACCACGATTTCCGAAAAAAACTTCCGGGATGAGTGGTGCCAGAGTGAGAGTTTACCGATTCTGCCAAGGCCGTTAATTCCGAGTTTCATGGTCATCTTTCTCCTGTCAATGATATCTTGTCAAAAGATATCCTGTCAATTATTGTGTCGGATATTCCAAGGTTCCTTCCGTACATCGTGGCTGTTGCTGAAAAATTGAAAATGAATATTTTCAAGAATAGTGTTATTATAGTATAAAAATGATTGCTGTTAAAGTTAATTAATCACATCTTATTAAAAAAAATATGAATCTCCCATCAATCCGACAAAACGGGATATTGATCAGACGCTACAAGCGGTTTCTCGCTGACATCAAGCTGAACGACGGCAGCGAGCTGACCGTCCACTGTCCCAACTCCGGCTCAATGCGGGGCTGCTCCGCACCAGGCAGCCCTGTTATTCTCTCAAAATCTGATAATCTGAAACGCAAATACGCCTGGACCCTGGAGATGGTGCAGAACAAGGGGATATGGATCGGAGTCAACACCGGAATGACCAACAGGATTGTCCGGGAGGCTCTGGAAAATCAGGTCATTGATGACTTTGGCAGGATTGAGTCGGTACGGGCTGAGGTCAAGGTCTCGGACAAGAGCCGCCTGGATTTTCTCGTTCAGACCAGTAAGGGTCCGGTTTATATAGAGGTGAAAAACTGTTCGCTGGTTGAGGGAAACATGGCCATTTTTCCTGACGCAGTCACCGTGCGCGGCACCAAACATCTCCGTGAACTGGATGCCCTGCGGGACTCCAATACCAGAACGGCAGTTCTGTTCTGTGTGCAGCGTTCTGATGGTGCCTGTTTCCAAGCGGCACGGAAGATTGATCCGACATACAGTGAAACCTTGATAGAAGTGCAGAAAAAGGGTGTCTCGGTACTCGCCTATCGGGCAACGGTTCTGCCGGACAGTGTTACCATCACAGACAAGCTGCCCCTCTGCCCTGAACTGCTGCAAGAGCGAGGAGTTGCGCAAACATGACAAAAAAAGAACAACCCAGGGCGGTTATCCTGCTCAGCGGCGGTCTGGATTCCAGCACGGTGCTTGCCATTGCCCGCTCCAGAGGCTATCTCTGCCACTGCCTCAGTTTTCGCTATGGTCAGAAACAGGATATTGAGTTGGAAAGAGCGGCGCAGGTTGCCGAGACCATGCATGCTGAGCAACACCTCATCTTGAACCTTGATTTGGGTATCATTGGCGGTTCTGCCCTGACCTCAGATATTGAGGTACCCAAAGACCGTACTGTACATGAGATGGATGAGGAAATCCCTGTTACTTATGTGCCAGCTCGCAATATTATCTTTCTCTCTCAGGCTCTGGCCTGGGCCGAGGTGATAGGGGCTGCGGATATTTTTATAGGGATTAATGCGGTGGATTACAGCGGATATCCCGACTGCCGACCGGAGTTCCTCCAGGCATTTGAAATAATGGCTAATCTGGGAACTAAACAAGGGGTTTCCGGGGGTGCTTCAAATAGAGGGTTCAAACTGCATGCCCCGTTGATTGAATTGAGTAAAAAAGAAATCGTGGAGGTAGGGATGCAACTGGGGGTGGATTATTCTCTCACTCATAGCTGTTATGATCCGCAGGATGGGATTGCCTGCGGTCGTTGTGATGCCTGTATCCTGCGCTTGAAGGGGTTTTCTGAGGCGGGATTACGGGATCCTATCAGGTATGCTTTTTTATCCGCAGATTACGCAGATGACGCAGATAAAAGATAATCTGCCTTGCTTTTTCTGCGTGAATTTGCGTAATCTGCGGATAATTCAGCGAATCTCATGGGTTATCCGTCCTCCCATAATAGTATAAACCGCCCTGCCCAGCAAGTTCCAGCCGAGAAAAGGAGAATTTTTGCTCTTGGACACCACTTGATCTTCACTGTAACAAAAGGCACGATCAGGATTAATCACCGTTATATCAGCGACCGCCCCAAGCGAAAGGGTTCCCGCCTTCAGCCCCAGGATCGTTGCCGGATTGAGCGACATCAGCTCAACCAGTCGTTTTTCATCTATCACCCCATCCCGAACCAAGGCAAGGGAGAGGGGCAGCGAGGTCTCCAGGCCGATGATCCCGTTCATGGCCAAATCAAATTCCACCTCTTTCTCCAGAATGGAATGGGGAGCGTGATCGGTGGCAATGGCATCAAAGGTGCCATCGCTCAGTCCCAGGCGTATTGCCTGTCTGTCCTCCTCTGCACGGAGGGGTGGATTCATCTTGGCATTGGTGTTATAGCCTTCCACCGCCTCATCGGTGAGGGTGAAATAATGCGGGGTGGTCTCGGCAGTGACCCGTACCCCCCTGGCCTTGGCTGAACGGATCAAGTCAGTACTCATAGCGGTACTGACATGGGCAATATGAACCCGTTTTCCCGTGTATTCGGCCAGGGCGATCTCACGATAAACCATAATGGATTCAGCAGCTGTGGGTATTCCCCGCAGACCCAGGCGGGTGGAGACCACCCCCTCATTCATCACCCCCTGACTGAGGCTCGGCTCTTCACTGTGAGAGATGACCACCAGGCCGAAATCATCGCTGTACTCCATTGCCCTGCGCATGAGCTGACTGTCCCGCACCGGCAGACCGTCATCACTGACTGCGACGATACCAGCCTGGCGCATTTCACCAATTTCGGCAAGACTGGTTCCGTCACTGTTTTTGGAGATAGCTCCGACCGGATAAACCCTTGCATCCCCTTTGACAGCCAGTTGAAGAATCATTAAGGTCACTGCCCGGCAGTCATTAACCGGCTTGGTATTGGGCATACAGGCAACCCCGGTAAATCCACCAGCGGCTGCAGCCCTGGTTCCAGAGAGGATATCTTCCTTGTACTCCTCGCCCGGTTCACGCAGGTGGACGTGCATATCGATAAGACCGGGTACGACCCAGCAGCCTGCGGCATCAATCTCCCGGACATCAGCAGGCAGCGTTCCGCCAGGCTCAGCGATACACCCATCTTGAACCAGCAGGTCACCCTGTTGGTCAACCCTATTTGCCGGGTCAATAATCCGACCATTTCGTATCAGCAGCGATTTTGTATTCATTCCAGCCAGTTCACTTGTGAGTTGAGAGTGGTGAGAGATGAGTAATGAGATTCCAGGCTGTTCTCAACACTCACAACTCATACCTCACTACTCAGTACCAGGTACAACAGAGCCATCCGAACCGCCACCCCGTTGGTTACCTGATCCAGGATCACGGACTGGGAACTATCTGCCACATCAGGCATCAGCTCAATGCCCCGATTTATAGGTCCGGGGTGCATAATCAGAGCATCCGGCTTTGCCCAGCTCGCTCTTTCGCTTGTAATCCCATACTGTTCAGCATATTCACGGAAAGAGGGCAGCAGGGGATCATTCTGCCGCTCCTTCTGGATACGCAGGGTCATCACCACATCAGCATCCTGCACAGCTTCTCGAAGCGATGAACATACAGTGGCACCAAGCTGGGAGAGTCCGACAGGAATAAATGTTGAAGGGCCATGCACAAACACCTGCGCTCCCATCTTGGTAAAGCCGGAAATATTCGAGTGGGCAACCCGGCTATGGGCAATATCGCCGATAATAGCCACCTTCAGGTTTGCAAGCAACCCTTTATGCTCCCGCACGGTCATCAGATCAAGCAATGCCTGGGAGGGATGTTCATGGGTGCCGTCACCGGCATTGATCACCGCTGCATCGACATATTTGGTCAGCATATAGGGTGCGCCGGAAAAAGAGTGGCGCATTATAATAATATCCGGTCGCATGGCCTGGATATTTCGCGCTGTATCAATCAGGGTTTCGCCCTTGGTGGCGGAACTGGTGGATGCCGAGATGTTAAAGGTGTCACCGCTCATCCGCTTGGCAGCAATTTCAAAGGAGAGACGGGTGCGGGTGGATGGTTCAAAAAAAAGATTTACGATGGTCTTACCGCGCAGGGTGGGAACTTTCTTAATTGAGCGGTCTGAAATCTCTTTTAGAGATTCAGCAGTGTTCAGGATATGATCTATATCATCTGCTGATAAATGGCCGATGTCCAGAATATGACGATGAAAAAACTGGTAACCGGTAGCCATGATCTTACCCGCCTCAGTGGAGGATGTCCCCGATTCTTGTCCAGCGGATGGAAGTGAAACGATCTATTGTAAAGAGCGGCTTCTGAGCATCCCAGGACCAGTAGAGGATAAATGCCTTACCCCGAACTGCCTGGAGATCAACATACCCCCAGAAACGGCTGTCGTATGAGTGATCACGATTATCGCCCATCACAAAAATTTTGCCATCAGGAACGGTTTCAGGGCCGAAGTTATCCCGTGGAGACTCTGCGGATGAGTGAATTCGAGCATCGGTAAACTCACCATACTCATCAACAAAGGGTTTACTGTTAATATAGATGACCTTATTCCGAACCTCAACCGTATCACCGGCAGTGGCAATAACCCGTTTTATATAGTCAAGCTTGGGGTTACGCGGATACTTGAAGACGACAATATCGTTTGCCTTTGGATCCTTTATCGGAATCAACACCTTGCCGCTAAAGGGCAGCTTAACCCCATAGATAAATTTACTGACAAGAATATGATCGCCGATCAGGAGGGTATGGAGCATGGAACCGGAAGGTATCTTAAATGCCTGCACAACAAAGGTACGAATAAAAAGAGCTAGCAAAACAGCAATAATGATCGCCTCAGTGTATTCACGAAGCGTTGATTTTTCTCTTGTATTGTCCATCGATCCCATTTTTATATTGAGTCTGTCTTTTGTGACGGTAAAAAATACAGAAACTGCTTTTTTACTGAACACTGAATTTTATAAGTCGTATTAGCAATATCCCATAAAAAAAAAAATATCAAGAACCATTTATCCCTGCACGAAGAAGAGTAAAGGTTAAGTTGATATTCCAGATAGATAGAGATAGGGCATCAATTCTACCAATAAGTAGCACCCGGTTATATGATTGTTTTTTTTGCAAGAAATGAAAAAAAAAGCATAGATTACTTGACAAAATTATTATTTTCGTGAAATAGTGTCCTTAACAATTCAAATTTTTATACTTTTACATAGAGACAAATACAAATTCAATTACCCCTGGCATGATTATTGCTTGTAATCTGTAGGCCGAGCTTAAGTGTCAACAACCCGACACAACAGGAATACTATCGGGTTAATTCTAGATCCTGCCTCTTTTCAAAGATACAGAGGCAATGATTAAAGACACAATTATTAATTCTCTGGAATAACATGGCAAAGAAAGAAATACCCATTGTCGGCATTGATATCGGATCACACGCAGTGAAAATCTGTCAGATCCAGAAAAAAGGCAAGAGCTATCAATTACTGGCCCTGGGCAGTGCTGCCATTTCACCCGGTGCTGTGGAAGACGGTGCCCTTCAGAACGCAGAAGACGTGTCAGCAGCGATAGCCGAGCTATTTAAGAACCTGAAAATTAAAAACAAACGGGTTGGTCTCTCAATTTCCGGTTACTCGGTGATTGTTAAGAAAATTAATACAGAGATGTCCAGTGAAGAGGACTTTGCCGAACGTCTGGATGAAGAGGCAGAGCAGTACATCCCTTTTGATATTAATGAGGTATTCCTCGATTTTCAGGTAATCAAGGCTGGACAGGACGAGTATGACAGAAGTGAGATCATGCTGGTAGCTGCCAAAAAAGAGGTTATCAACGATTACCTGGACATGTTGCGCGCACTGAAACTGATGCCTGTACTGGTGGATGTTGATGGCTTTGCTCTGGAAAATATATGGGAACTGTCTTCTGGCACCCACTCCAACGTAGGGCTTGTTGATATTGGAGCCTCCAAGATGAGTATCAACATCATAGCTGATGGCGCATCCGTGCTTGCCCGCGACATGACAGTGGGCAGTGACGACATCACAGAAGAAATTGCCAATGTCCTTGAAATTGAGTATGAGGAAGCGGAAAAAATAAAGCTTGGTCAAACTCTTGCCGGCGGGGATCAGGAAGAAATAGAAGAGATATTTACCGATGCCTGTACCAAGTGGGTTATGGAAATTAAAAAAGCCATAGACATGTACAAGGCAAACAACCCGGAGAAGCCACTCACGGCCTTGGTTCTTAGCGGAGGCGGCTCCAAGGTGCGGGGACTGAAGAGATACCTTGCCACTGAAACAGGTATTAAGGATGTGATTGCTTTTAATCCCTTTGCCGGTATGAAGGTAAACAACAAAAAAATTGACCCGGAATACCTTGCAACCATAGCACCGGAAATGTCCATTGCGGCAGGACTGGCAATACGATCTGCAGAGTTTTAAATCATGATCAGAATAAACCTCCTGCCGGTCAGGCAGATTAAAAAAAGAGTAGCTGCCGGAAAACAACTGGCATCCTTTGCCTCGGTTTTTTTCATCTTACTGGCAATTCTCGGCATAATAGGCTTTTACCAGTCCTCTATTGTCAACGGATTGAACAAAGATATCTTTGTGTTAAAGGCAGAGAAAGAAAGACTGCAAAAAACTCTGGATCTGATCACCAAACTTGAGAAACAAAAGGCATTAATTGAAAAACAGATCGGCATTGTCAAACAGTTGAAAAAATCATCTGCCCTGACCGTCCATGTCCTGGATGAAGTCGCAAAACAGACCGACAGTGAGCGGGTATGGCTGAAAAGCCTCAGTCAAAGTGGGGCAAGCCTGAAGCTAGCCGCTATGGCACTTGATAACCGATCCATAGCTAAATATATGGATGATCTAAAAGAGTCCGAATATATTTCAAACATTACCCTGGCAAGTTCTACCCAGACGGGGTATGCGGGTCGTAACCTCAAATCATTCTCACTGACATGTAGTGTCAGTCTGCCCAAACCGGCAGAAGAGAAGAAACCAACTGAAACTAAATAACAGTTCTTTATTATGGCCTCTGACGCAAAGGCACCAAACAAAGTTGATACTTTTATAAACGAAAAGTATATACCGCTTGACAAGAAGTTTAAAATTATCATTGCGGTGATTCTGATCGTTGCTCCCATTGCCCTCTTCTGGTTTATGTTCCTTGACAAAAACCTGAAGGAGATCGATAGACTGGAACAAGATAAAAGCAAATTGACTGCTGAAGTTACCAAGGCAAAAAAAGCGGCTGCCAATTTAAAGCAGCATCAAGCTGAATTAGCGGCTATCACCAAGAAATTTGAAGAAATTTCTATCGTGCTGCCCAAGAAAAAAGAAATACCTGATCTCTTGCGAAACATTTCTGATCTTGGCAAGGGAGCCGGTTTAGATTTTAACAGCTTTGCCCCTGGGGCAGAAATACCAAAGGATTTTTACGCTGAAATACCTATTAAGATTGCGATTACAGGGCCATACCATAATATGGGTTATTTTCTTGACCAAGTCAGTAAACTGAATCGAATTGTGACAGTAAACAATATTCAGATGGGTTCCCCCAGGAAGTCTGGCGGCGAGATGCTCTTAAAATCCTCCTGCAGCCTGGTTACCTATCGTTTTACCAACACTTCAACAGCAGCAAAGGCGAAGTAATAAAACATGAATACGGCGGCAGACACCTTAAACCGGTTCATCGAACCCATTACGATACAGGAATCTCGACTTGAAAAGGATGTTGTACTATGCTGAGTAAAATTACAGGAAAACAGATATTGTTCCTATGGGTCATCTGCATCGTTGGCCTTGGCAACTCAGCACTGGCAGTAAATGAACCTGCTGGCTTGTCAGACAGCCTGGATTTGAATAATGAACAGACAGATGTTGGATACGCTTATATCATGGATGATCGTTCAGATCCATTTGTCCCTTTTATCTCTAAAGCCGTGGTGCCAAGAAGAAACGAAAAAGATGAAATAATTAAAGAGGACAAGGTGCTAACCGGGATGCAGCTTTTTGAACCCGGACAGTTACAGGTAGTGGCTATAATGTCCACTGATGGGATATTTCAAGCTATGGTACAAGATGTAACCGGAAGAGGATACATCTTGGAAGAGGGTATGCTCATTGGTCGAAATGGTCTTATCACCAGCATACTGGACGATGAAGTCGTAGTAATCGATATGGCACATACACGGGCAGGCAGAACAATCGAAACGAAAATCTCAATGCGCATGGATAAAGAAGGAGAGTAATAAAGATGTGTCAAATAGTATCAGCACACTGCAACAGCGGTAAAGGGTTTTTCCCCTGGCGGATTTTACTGACCGCAGTCTTGAGTGCGGCCTTTCTGTTGTCCGGTAGCCCTGGTTATGCTGCCGACTCTGCAGCAGATGCTCAGTCAAACAGTATCACCGGGGTAACAGCGCAGGCAAAGGGTAAGAATCTTGAGCTGACGATTTTGGGATCCGCTTTGCCGATCTATACGGTTTACGAGCTTCCCAAGCTGAAAAAAATCGTCGTTGACATTGCGGAAGCTGAGGTCACCAACGGGGCTGACCTGGTGCTTCCGGCCAAATATAAAATTGGCCTGTCAGCAAAAAAGATTACGGATGTAACTCCAAACCTGACCCGTCTGGAGTTTACCCTGTCTCAATCCTTGCCTTTTAAGACAAATCAACAGGGGAACAACATTGTAGTTACCCTTGAAAACTTCTACAAGAATGCAGAGGTAAAGAGTACTCCCCTACAGGAAAAGACTGCCTCACTCAAGCAACCCGCAATAGAGAAAAAATCTGTTTCGTCCATTGACAGTCACCTGCCAGAGGTTGACCCGCTCAAACCTGCCAGCAACAGCTCAAGCAGAAAGGGAGCTGCCGCGTCCGGTTCAGGTCAGTCAAACGATGCCACCTTTGCCTTTTCCGGGTATGATAGAAAAAGAATTACGGTTGATTTTTACAAGATCGACCTCCACAATGTCTTTCGCCTCCTGCGTGAGGTCAGCGGAGCAAACCTTGTCATTGATGAAGGGGTCTCCGGTTCCTTGACCCTGGCTCTGACAGATGTCCCTTGGGATTTTGCCCTGGACATCATCCTTAACCTGAAAGATCTGCAAAAAGTTGAGACCTATGGCACTATTATCATCTATCCCAAAGGTAAGAACTTTGAGTTCAAAGAGGCGATACAGGACAACCTGACCATTGAAACCGATACGGATTTGCTGGATGAAGAGGCACTGGTTATTCAACGGCAGGAACAGCTTCCCCCTGGAATAGTGGCTGCGAGGAAACTGATCAAAAAGGGGAAAAAGGCTGAAAAAAGGGATGACCTGGAAAACGCAGTACAGTTGTATGAGAAAGCCCTGAGAAAATGGCCGGAGAATGGCAAGCTGGCCAACAGAATTTCCGCTCTTTATCTTGTTCATCTGCGCCAGAACGCCAAGGCTGTTTACTTTGCCGACAAGGCTCTGGCTATAGACAAGAACGACCGTGGCGCAGCCCTTAAGGCAGCCATTGCCCATGCAAATATGAACGAGACCAACCAGGCTCAGCAGTTTTTTGACCAGAGTGTCAGCGGAAAGGCTCCCAGTCAGGAAGCACTGATGAGCTATGCTTTCTTTTGTGAAAAAATAAACCGTTACGATGCGGCTCTGAAACTGTTTGACAAGAAGGAAAATATGTATGGACAGGATCTCGATTCAATGGTAGCCCGGGCCAGGATTCTGGACAAACAGGGCAACCATGAATCTGCTGCCAGCGTGTATGAGGCTATCCTCCTCTCTGGTTTTAAAGTACCACCAGATCTGCGTAAATTCATCAACAACAAGATCAAGCTCAGTCAATCTCTGTAATATTATATCTTGAAGGGAATACAATGAAACACCTGAATCTACTCATTACAGGTCTGCTCTCGCTTGGCCTGATGGTACTGCTCAGCTCCTGTCTGTCGGATAAGGACAAATCAGCTGAAGTAGAAAAAACCACAGCTGACCTGATCGCCCAGGAGATTGAACATAAAACGGTCATTGAACCCGGCCTTCTGCCACGGCGTTTCCAGGAGACCGGTTATCTCATCGATGATGACCTGGGAGAAACTGAGGAGGAAGATGAAGAGGAGGAGTATAAAGTCAAAGTTGGCTCCAATATCAGCTCCAGCAAAGGCCCATTGCCCCTGAGGGATATCATGAAGGGGCTGGCCAAGATCAAAAATATGAATATCAGCTGGGCTAGTGATGTGCAGCAGAATGTACTGGTGGATGTTGATATCAGAGCTAACGATGACTTTTATGAGGCCATTGACAATATCCTGCGACAGGTTGACTACTTCCATGAAGTCATGGGTACAACTATTGTCATTAAATATAAAGAGACCAAACGCTATCATGTAGCCATGCCTTTTATCAAACAAGAATATACTACCAACATAGGCGGTAATATCCTTGGCAGTGGCGGGTCAAGCACAGTGGGTAATATCTTACTCAACAGTAATGGCAATACATTTGATGTGTGGGAAAATATCCAAAAAAATATTGATATCCTCATTGCAACCTGGTCAACAACCCTCACTGCAGCTGCTCCTGCTGCACCGGCAGGAGATGGTGAATCGGCTGACGCACCAGTACAAACGGCTGCACAACAGGTGTCTGCGGGTGGGACAAGCTATACCATCGACAAACCGGTTGGTTTGATAACGGTTCATGCGCCAAGGTCGCTGCAGAAACGTATTGAAGAATATCTTGACAGCCTGGACAGGGAACTGTACAAGCAGATTATGATCGAGGCCAAGATCATAGAGGTTCAACTCACTGATAACATGTCTCTAGGTATTAACTGGAACACATTGTTGCAGAACCTGAAATTTGCAGGTGGCTCATTTGGTGCCATCACCGATTACGGTAAAACGAATACGGAAAACAATAGTAATGCAAATTCACTCACCTATACCAACTCGGATGGATCAACCAGAACAATAAGTTCAGGTAAAAGCAGTGATACCACCAGTGGAGGTACCAACGGAACTACCAGTGATACTGCAGATGGGACTACCTCGGGTGGCGATGACGGTGATACCAGCACTGGCAGTACTGATTATGGCACGAGCGACACTACGAGCGGCACTAGCAACCGTACCAGCAGTTCGTCTGACAGCCTCGTCAGAACCCTTGCAGATTCCACCTCCCTCACCTCTGCGGTGACAAGCACTGTGGCAACCCTCATAACAGGCGGTGCTTCCAATGCCGCTGGCGCAGCAATCAGCATGGCAGCGTTCAGCTTTGATAACTTCATTAACGCCCTGAGTGAACAGGGGCAGACCACCATTCTCTCCAACCCCAAGCTCAGCGTGATGAACGGCCAGCCTGCCCTCATATCTGTAGGCAGGAATGTTACCTATATTGATAGTATTGAGTCCTCAACTGATGGTACGGGTGCTAATGCCAGAGTTACCTATACCGTAAACACTGAAAGAATCCTTTCAGGAGTCGGCCTGGCCTTGACTGCTGTTGTCAACAGGCAAAACGAAATCATCATGAATATTATTCCAATTACCTCAGAACTGATGGAACCTATTGAATACGAACTCATCGGAGAGGGTAAAATCGGCTTGCCAATAGTTAATATCCGGGAGATGAGTACCACGGTTAAGATAAAAGATGGTGCCATGCTCGTTATCGGCGGACTTATCAGCAAGACTGAATCCCAGGTCGGTGACTTTATTCCAGGCACCTCAAATATACCCTATTTTAAGTATCTCTTTGGGTATGAAGAGACAAAGAAACTTCAGCGTGAGTTGATCATTCTGTTACGACCGACCATTTTATAATCTGTCCGAACGTTGTACAACGGATTACTTAATACGTTACTCTATTCAGGAGAATTTTTATGAACTTCTTAAAACACGCACTCGTAAGTGCAGCTCTTCTCGGCCTGGTAGCGGGCTGCGGACAGACCACCAAGGAAGAGCTTATGGTGCCTACTGTTGCTGCGCCTAATGCTCTTGGCCGGGGGATGACAGCCATCATCTTACCCTTTGCCGATTATACCAATGCCGACGATCTGGCCTCAGCATTCCGCCGCAATCTTGCAATCACTGAATCCCTGACCGATAACCTGGTCGGCAATGGTTTCAGGATGGTGGTGCAGGAGGATGTCTTTCACTACCTGGTTGATCAGGAAATTATTAAACTGGATTCATACGACGTGAGTGGAATTTCAACTCTGGTTACCCAGTTGGATGACCCTGACTGGTCTTCGGTAATGAAAAGTCAGATCCAGTCCTACGTCAATACCCAGAACCTGGGAAAAACCACCAAGGTTGCCGAGACTCCAGGTGCGCACGGACTTTCCTCTCAAGAAGTTGTCAAGATCGGGCGAAAATTTGGAGCTGACTATATCATCCGTGGACGAATTCTTGAGTTCAAGACCCGGCAGGAGCATACTTGGGCACCATGGAAGAAAGGTATCCTTCCCTTTGTCTTTGGTGGATCCGCACAGATCGCATTTGGCTTTGCTGAATCCGACCAATACGATAACTGGAATAACCTAGCTGCAGGTGCAGCCTGGGGTGCGGTTGTTGGAAATAATGTGGGTGGACCTTGGAACCCGGATGATCCAAAGGGCTTCTTTGGCTTGAGCGGCGGTGCTGATGCAAACGTCATCCTCTGGTCTGCAGTGGGTGCTGCAGCAGCGGATCTGGCATCACATAGTGGCAAGACAGATCAGGCTGTTGTTCAGCTCCGTATCTGGGTACAGGATGCCTATGACGGTAAGGTTGTCTGGACCAATCGAGCCGATGTCAAGGTCTCGCCAGAATCCGTACTCGCCGACAGGCAATATGACGGACTCTTTGATCAGGCTATCAAAAAGGGAACCAGTGCCCTTATCGAGAACTTTGTAACCTACGGGCTACCGTAAAAACGTAAATAACATTGATACAACGCTGTACAAAAACCCATTTCCATTCTCAGGAAATGGGTTTTTTTATTTAATTCTGCTTATCCTTTTGCTGCTGTACGTTTTCATACAGGGCGAGAAAATTAATCGGCTCCATGGTAAAGGGCATGAACCCTCCGTCCACTGATACCTGGGACGCTATCTGACGACTGTAGGGAAAAAGCATAAGGGGGCAGTCAACAGCCATTACGCGCTGCAGGTGTGCCTCGGGAATATTTTTCAGGAGAAACACTGCCGCATGTTCCAGCTCTATGACAAACATGACTGTATCATCCGCCTTCTGGTCGAGAATTTTTGCCGTTATGGAGATGGTCACCTCATAGTGTTCGTCATCAATTTTTTTATTCCCCAGCTGAAGATTAAAATCAACCTTGGGTTCCTGACCCTGGTT
>DAOVTM010000197.1 GCA_030633145.1 Desulfobulbaceae bacterium | reverse complement strand
GCCGCAAGAAAGTATCCGTGTATGGTATGCAGCAGGTACTGGATGCGGTGATGAACAGGGGAAAAAGTGGTGTCGGAACGCTGAAGAGTTAATACATGAAACTTTTATCGAGGCACAGACACCGGATGTTCTGCTGGTGACCGGTATGTTTGACAACTGTGTTTTATCTGTAAATCGTAATCTGAAAAAAGCAGAACTGTTATTGGTAACTGCGGAACCGGTGGCTCCAGAGTTGGTGGAGTTGTTGGAGGAGCCTCCTGAAACCGTGGTAAATATATCTGGATACAGCCAAGATGATAGTGCTAAGCTTATCATTGAGTTCATCGAAAATAATTTTGTTGAAGGTTCGATTCCACAAAGAACGGTAAGCACTGCAAAGCTCTATGATACATTGCTTGCAACCCTGACTGAAAATGAAAGTATTAATGCTGTTTCGGATGAAGACATTCGTGCTTGTGCCTGGAGCATTGCCCGGATTCTTCCTCCTGTTATATCTCAGTGCCAGTTATTAGTTGACGTATCTCAAATTACCAGGGGAGACATTAAAACCGGTGTACAGCGGGTTGTTCGTGCCTTGTTGCGGGAATTGCTCCTTTCACCACCTCCAGGGTATGAGGTTCGACCCGTGTATGCTACTCCGCGCCACCAGGGGTATCGGTATGCAGAAAAGTTCACCGGAAGATTGATGAACTGGAGGGGCAGCTCAAAAGATGAGCCGATTGATTTTCATTCAACAGATATCTTTCTCGGCCTGGATCTGTTGATGGGTTTACTTGAAAAACAGTATGATTACTTAAAAATGCTGCACAGAGATGGAGTAAAAGTCTGTTTTGTTGTATATGACCTTCTACCTCTAAGGAGTGGTTTTTTCCCGCAGGATGTGATTGACCTGTACCGTGACTGGCTGAATAGGATTATGGATTTTGATGGTGTAGTTTGTATCTCTGAGTCTGTAGCAAGTGAATTGAGCCACTGGCGGCAGACTAATTTCACATCGCAGGGAGTTGCAGTGCGGAAACGTCCTTTTTCAATAAAATGGTTTCACCTGGGGGCTGATATTGAAAATTCTATTCCCTCCAGAGGGTTCCTGCCGGATGCTGAAAATGTGTTTCGCTCCTTGGAAAACAAAACGGTTTTCTTAATGGTGGGAACCGTTGAGCCGCGTAAGGGACATGGTCAGGTACTGGCAGCATTTGAAAAACTCTGGCAGCAGGGACAAGATCTTTCTCTGGTTATTGTGGGTGCGGAAGGGTGGATGGTTGAGGAGGTCATTGAAACAATCACCCATCATCCAGAATTGAATAAACGTCTATTCTGGCTGCAGGGCATTAGCGATGAGTATTTGGAGAAACTCTACTCTGTGTCAAGCTGTCTCATTGCCGCTTCAGAGGGTGAAGGGTTTGGACTACCCTTGATAGAGGCCGCACAGCAAAAGCTGCCGGTCATAGCACGCGATATCCCAGTGTTTAGAGAAGTTGCAGGAGAGCATGCATATTTCTTTTCCGGAACAGAGGCAGAAGCTCTAGTCGGTGACCTGCAGAAATGGCTGGAGTTGAACGATAGAGGATTGGCTCCGCAATCAGATTATATGGAATGGCAAAAATGGTCAGAGAGTAAACAACAGCTTGTTGAAGCAATCTTGCAGCAGGACAAAACCGATGCTGGATAACAGATTCCGGGCGGCAACTCGGAGATGACACTATTTTTCTTCAAGTACTCTTTGCTATTGGCATTGACAGGACTGTGCGGCTGGTTTTCCTGGTTCACCCTGTTTACCACAAGTAACCAGCGACAGGATTTTTTTGTACAAAGGAAGATTGATGCCTCGTTACTGCAATCTTTTTTCACAATTTTTCTTACTGGCTTTGCTGTCCTCTCCCTTGTTCTCGTCCTGCTTGCCTTTTCTGGTTTTTTCAATTTAAAAACCATATTGGTTTTTTTTATTTTATCCGGTGCCTGGTATTTCTATATCTGGTTCAGGGAAAAAATCGAGCAGTTCAGGCTTTTTGCTCTGTATGTCTGCTTTGTGTCCATCCTGATCCTTACAGCCTATGCTATGGGGATCGTAATGAAACCAGCCCCCACCTTTCTCCGCTCTGCCGACAGGTCAATCTATCTCGGTGCGGCCTATAATCTTTACCATACCGGTTCCATTAAATATACCGATGGTCTTGTGCTGGAAATGAGCGGGGAAGAGCGAAAAACACTCTTCAAAAACAGGTTTCCAGCTGATGCGACCGGTGAATACGCCCGTTTTCCAGGCGGAGTTCACATTGCCAATGAAGCTGCGGGGATAGTCAGCTTTCGCTTTGCCCCACTTTTTCCCTCCTGGCTGGCATTGAGCTTGATAATAGTTGGTGAAGATGGCTTTTTACGCTTGTTGTCCTTATTCAGCCTCATATCCTTCATCGCTCTCTATCTTCTTGGGAGAAGCATTCAGGATAGGGAGACCGGGGTTGGTATAGTCATTGTTTCTCTTTTTTTCTATCCCCAACTCTATTACAGTATCTTTCCCTCATCGGAGTTGCTTTCCCAGGCACTTTTTCTATCAGGTTTATACCTCTTTCTTACCTCACTTGCTAAAACCGGGCAGAAGAAAAATCCTTATGGGAAAATTGCCGCATTATTATGGGGGGCATTATTTTTATGTCGTATTGATGCCCTGATTTTTATACCAATAGCACTGATTATAAGTGCATTTATTCTGCGCAAACGGTTTGTTGTTGCTCGTAATGAGTGGCGAGTTCCGTTTTCCATACTGCTTTTTTGCTTGAGTGCAACGGTTTTTTATCAATTTTCCAATGGTTCCTATCTGGATCTTTTTTATATCTTCCTGCCTGTTCAACCCGAAGCGATCCATCGGCTCAGCTCAATCCTTGTACGGGAAAGCACTCTTGCGTTTGTTGTTTTTTCCCTGCTTATCATCCCGGGTATTGTCTTGCTGAACAAACAACTGTTTGACAAAGGAAATCGAATAGTCATAAAATTAGTGCAATTCGCCTCTCTTCTGTTTGCGGTAGCAGGGCTTAGTCGTTTTGTGATGAAATTTGACATAGATAAAATTGTTCGTCATACGGATTGGATTGTTCCTTATATCCCTATATCCTTGTTGCTCATTCTCTCCATCGGTATTCTCATCCAGATATTTTCCGGGAGGTTCAAAAAAGAAGGCATTCTGGTGGTTCTGGTATTTTTTTCCATTCCCACTTTTTGCTATCTTGTAGATCCCATGGTAACGGCAACCCAGCCATGGGCTGCCAGACGGTTTGTGCCAATGATATTCCCTCTTTTTTTATTGCTTTCTCTTGCTGGTTGGCAGGTTATGTTGAACAGTCTGCCAACATTGTTTGAGAACAAATATATTTCGGTAAGGATGGTTCTTTTTTATACCCTAACCATAGCTCTTTCTTGTTTCTTTTATTCAAAATCATCATATCTACTCAACAATGAATTTCACAGCCAGGTAATACCCAGGCTGCGAGCTATGGAAAAACAGCTACCGGAACCGGAAAACAGTATTATAATTATTCCAGACACCCTTGCTGGCTGGCATACCCAGATAGCTGTGCAGTATATGCTGTCCAGGGATGTCCTGTTGCTGCCGGTTAACAGCAGGGATTCACAGGATCTTAATCTTGAAAGAGTGATGCTGCATTTTCTCCATCAGCAGTTGAAGGCTGGTAAGAAAATTTTACTTCTCGAAAACAAGGGGGCGGGTTCCATGGAGTATTTATCTGATTATTTTTCAGTAAGCCGCCGTTTTGAACAGAGAATTGCCTTTAATACTGTTGAAGAGGTGAAGCCGAATTTTTTTCCTGATACTGTTGTCAGACCCGTGGTTAATTATGTCGGCTATGATCTTGCCCCATTGTAAGTAAAGTAAATTATGAAACTTATTATTCAGATTCCCTGTTATAACGAGGCTGCTACCCTTCCCGTCACTTTGGCTGCCCTTCCGCGCCAGGTGCCTGGATTTGATAAGGTTGAATGGCTGATTATTGATGATGGCAGTACAGATGGTACGATAGATGTTGCCAGTCGCAGCGGGATCGACCACATAGTACGTCATACCACAAACCAGGGGCTAGCACAGGCTTTTATGTCTGGCCTTGATGCCTGTCTTGCCCATGGGGCGGATGTAATTGTTAATACCGATGCCGATAATCAGTACAACGCTGATGATATCCCACTGCTCACCAAGCCTGTTCTCGAGCAGCGGGCAGATATCGTGGTAGGAGCAAGACCCATTGGAGCGATTGAACACTTTTCTCCGGTTAAGAAAATCCTCCAAAAAATGGGTAGCTGGTTAGTGCGGGTGACCAGCAGGACAAATATCGCTGACGCACCCAGTGGATTTCGCGCTATCAGCCGTAAGGCAGCCCAGCAGTTAATGGTTTTTAACAACTACACCTATACATTAGAGACAATTATCCAGGCCGGACAGAAGAATATGGCTATCCTCTCTGTGCCTGTCCGGGTGAATGAAGACCTCCGTCCTTCACGTCTCATGAAAAGCGTACCGTCCTATATCTTCAGAGGCGTGAATACCATAATCCGTATATTTATCATTTATCGACCATTTCGATTTTTTGGATCTATTGGTGTTCTACTGCTGGCTGCGGGTTTGGCCGTTTGTCTTCGTTTCTTCTGGTTCTATATCAACGGTGACGGTGACGGTCATGTACAGTCCCTGATCCTGGCAACCATATTGCTGATTATGGGGTTTCAGGCTCTTCTGGCAGCTTTTCTCGCTGATTTACAGGCGGCAAACAGAAAATTGCTGGAGGATATACGCTATCGGATACTCTTAGGCGATGATCGACAAGCTATTACCCGCCAGCCAGGAGGAAGTACCCGAAATGGTTCAAACGAAGACAGTTGATGAGTTCTCCGGCAACCCGCTCTCTGCTTGTAATAAAAGAGTTGCGCTCATAGGGCCTATCCTCCCGTTTCGCGGCGGCATAGCCCAACATACCACAATGCTGCATCGTGCGTTATCTCGCCAGGTCTGCTGTCTGACGCTCTCATTTTCCAGGCAGTATCCCTCGTTTCTTTTTCCTGGTACAAGTGACAGGGACGAAAGCTTGAAGGATTTTCGGGAACCGGGAGTTGAATACCTGATTGATTCATTGAATCCACTGACCTGGTACAAGGCAGTAAAAAGGATACTTACTTTTCAACCTGATCTGGTTGTTTTTCCCTGGTGGCAGGTGTATTGGGTGCCATGCTTTGGCTGGATGTCCAGGCAGTTTAGCAAAAAAGGTATTGAGTTGGTCTTTCTTTGTCATAACGTAATAGAACATGAAGCGGCATCCTGGAAACAGACATTGACCGCCACTGTTCTTGCAACAGCGGATCGCTTTGTTGTACATTCTGTTGCTGAAAAGAAAACCCTCCTTGCTCGTTTTCCTGAAACCAATGTACAGGTGTATCCTCATCCGATTTATAATCAGTTTCCTGCTTCTGAAATCCAACTCCCCCGCAGGGCAAAACTTGAGCTTCTTTTTTTTGGTTTTATCCGTCCCTATAAAGGTTTGGATGTATTGCTTAAAGCAATGTGCCTTTTAAAAGAGGAGGACATCTTCCTCTCGGTTGTCGGTGAATTCTGGAAGGGTGAGCAGGACAGCGAAGAATTCCTTAAAAAAAATAATCTTAGTGGTATGGTAGAACTGGTACCTCGATATGTTTCCGACCAGGAGGCGGCAGATTATTTTCAACGCTGTGATCTGGTTGTACTCCCTTACAGAAGTGCCACTGGAAGCGGGGTAGTGCCGTTGGCCTTTCATTATGGCAAACCGGTTATTGTTACCAGTGTGGGCGGACTTCCTGATGTTGTGGAGGATGGTGTAACCGGCACACTTGTAGAGCCGGACTCTCCTGAGCAGATTTCGGATGCTATACGAGCGGTGCAGTTCGGTAAGGTTCGCTATGACAGTGAAAAGATAGGGTTACAGAATAAAGGGATGTCGTGGAAGGGGCTGTCAGACGTTATATTGTCATAAAAAAACCAGGATGATGTGATTCCGTATCAGCGATTGTACCTGACACGGGAACAATTTTCCGATACAATGAGTATGGTCGTCCATCGTGCAGAAGCTGCAATGCAGACTATAGTGTATCCATGAGTATTACTATTACGATAATTACAGTATGCAAGAATTCCGAAGAACAGATCCGGTCGGCTGTTGATTCCGTTATTGCGCAAAAATATCCTTATATTGAATATATTGTTATTGACGGCGGTTCTGTGGATTCTACGCTTTCTATTTTGCAGGAATATAAGAGGTATATAACCCGTCTCATTTCTGAACCGGATCAGGGCATTTACGATGCCATGAATAAAGGGGTAGCCTTGGCCACAGGTGAGATTATATATTTTCTCAATTCCGATGACCGGCTCTATAGTGATACTGTTCTTTCTGCCGTTGCCGCTAAGTTCCAGACCTCTCCGGATGTCGAGGCAGTGTACGGCCAGGTTGAAGGGCAGAGCATCCCTTTGAGCAGCGAATTTGATTTTAAGCGGGGATTCCAGGGCGAGTACAGCGAACCAACAGATTTTTTGGAAAATATGTTTTGTCACCAGCGCTTGTTTGTCCGGCGGGGACTTTTCACAAAAGTTGGCTCGTTTAATATCAAATACCTTATAAATGCGGATTTTGACTGGATTTTACGAGTCATAAGCACAGGGGTCTCCTTCCATAGCATAGACGTTCCTGTTGCCTGTTACCATTGCGGTGGTGCATCATCGGCTCATAGCAGGGTCACGCGTGGAGATAAACTATCCATTGTCTGGAGGAATTGCAGTCTATTCCACTTCTTTTATTACTGTTCTTATAGGTTATGGCGTAAAATTAAGTGTTTACCTCTCAAGCTGGGAATACGTTGATGCCCGCAAGGCAAAAAATCCTGCTGTTGGCCACCCACAGTCTGACCGACCCCGGCGGTTCTGGTCGTCATTTTCCCTTTGCCAGGGAGTTGGTCAGGCTTGGTTTTTCGGTGACCCTGGTTACCCTGCATCCCGATTATTCTAATCTTTCGGAAAGACATTTCTTTAAGGATGGCGTTGAGATCAGGTATGTGAGCCAGATGCATGTGTTAAAACGGAATAATAGAAAAGAATATTTCAGCGGGATCACGTTGCTGTGGGTTATGGCTGCAGCCACTGTCAGGCTGTTTGTAGCTGGCTGGAAACAGTCGGCGGACCGGATTATCTGCCTTAAGCCACAGCCGCTGAACGGGTTGCCTGCAGCACTACTCTCCATTATACGGCGAATTCCCCTGCTGGTTGATTGTGATGATTATGAAGCTGGCTCTGGACACCTTTCTCCTTTGCAGCGTTTGATTGTTGCTTTTTTCGAGAATACTGTTCCTCGTGTCGCTGTCACCGTTACCTATCATAATAGTTTTATCCGCGCTCATCTTCTAAAACAAGGAAT
>DAOVTM010000125.1 GCA_030633145.1 Desulfobulbaceae bacterium | reverse complement strand
GTTGAGTTCTATACCATTTCGATATTTAGGATGGCTTTGACCGTTGTTACGCAGGTTCAAGACAGCAGGACGTACAGCCCCTCTTATAGCTGGACCGGGTATATAGGGAACAGAGTCAACACGTTGAAAAGCTGTTCGACCAACTAAGAACTTATTGAGCTGCTGCTGCACAGCATTAGGAAGTAAATTCAGCGTCTTTGTATAATGAGCAACAAAGGCATCAGAAACAGCCACCCGCCTGCCATGGGCATGTTCTTTATGCTGCCTGATAAATTTATATACCTCTAAAAGAGATGCAACCGTACCCTTGCGGCAAATCGCCGCATATTTATCCAGATCCTCTTGCTCCAGCATACCGAGAAAGGCGGCAGGCTCAAAAGAGATCAGTTCCTTTGCCTGCGCATCAACGGCAAATCCGGTTGGCTCGTACACCTCGTCACAGCCAAGATGGATAGGCGAAGCCACTGTCAGCTTGAAATGGTATGTCGTGCTTTTCATAATATTTTTTTTATAACCTCCATCAACAGGGTAGATACAGGGAATAGCCCTGCGCCACGGTTCGTTCATCTGCTGCTGATACATTTTTTACTGCTGAACCGATATAGGGAAAAGCAAATATTTTCCGGTCAGTGGGAAAGAGAAGTGCTCCCTCGTCTGCCATTATCACGGGTTTTTTAAACGGATTTGCAGAACAGGCAAGGGCAGAACCATGTCTGCCAAAACGGGTAAACGGCGTGGCATAACAAGGATCAAAAGAGTCTTTCTGCGGCACAGACGGGCCAAGGGTATAACATGCCGTGGCTGAAGAATCAGTCGTTGGCCATGGTTGTTCCCGGACAGATTCAACTGTAAAACGCCCCAAACCAGCGCTGGCATCACGGCCATAACCCCAGTTACCGATTCGTTCAAAAGCGATTTGCAATTGATCCGCATTCAGAGCCTGTTCATTGACTGCAACAAAAATAATCAAGGAAAGTCCGGGCAGATATTGAAAATTATCATGGCTGAACGGCGCAAATTCTCCGCTGCCCGTGGTCATGGTCAAACGGTTTATGGAGTTATGCGCCTGGGTCACAGGTGTGCAGATTTTCTGCTGGTCTTTACCAAGGAGGCGTAATGGTTTAACATCTGCCGGTTTCCGGCTTTGCAGGAATATCTCAAAAAGATTTGCATCACTCTTTAAGTGTTCCTCTGTCAGCTTCACCTGCATGGAGGTATCAACGAGCAACCATTTTCGTTTTTTGTCTGCCTTGTTGCGCAGAATTTTATCCCGGCGACTCAGCTTTTCTTTTGTATCTGGTTCAAGACCGGCAGGCCGGGCAATGGCGTACATCAGCTCTTCCGCTTGCTGCAATACCGGCCAGGCAGAGGAAAAAACCGCAAAAGGGGTTTCCCCATACTGCTCAATCCAATAATCCAGCCCATGATTCAACAAAGTCTGGTCTTCTGCTGTTTGCCAGCAAAAATGGCCGAAAATGGTATCCCCTTTAAGCGGTGTGCCAAAAGAAGAAGTTGGTTTTATGGTTATCCCATATATTTTCATAGGTCATTTCCTCTATGCAAGGGGCGAGACAGCGGCAAATTTATTTTGCAGAGATTCGTCCTGAAATTCAAAGCGTACCCTGCCATAGCCACGACTGCCTGAACCGCCAAGGGCATCAAGTTCAAGAAGTTTCAATCCCTGAAGAAGAAAATCAACCAGACTGTCATCATCTGCCATCTCTTTAATGCTGATGTTGAAATCAAAACTGAGTCCGGCTGGAACCCGCTCTGTAAAGCGCGGGTTGGAGGCAACACCTTTAATGCGATCAATGGTGTTTTCTGATTTTACTTCGGTTAAAGGCCAGTTATTAGCCCGTGCCATGTCCAGGCTGCTTTTGCTCAGGGAACAGTCGGCAAAGGAAGCCCTGGTTGGGCCAATCTCTTTCATGTCGTCATTATCAGCCCCGCTGACACCAAAGAGCCGCAAGATGTTCAGAGCTTCCTGACGTTCATCGCCATTGACCTGTTGTAATACCTTTGTATTCACCGGGCTGCCCCCGGTTCTGCTCATCAGGCCGGAGCGTAACTCCAGCAGAGAACGCACCTTTCCCTTGAGTGATGAGCCGGGAATATAGGGTTCACGGGTATGCGGATGGGTGACAACCGGATTGTCTGTGCCGCCAATGTGCATTTCCGTATCTCCTGCCCCAATGTGCAGGCCGGATTCAAGGATGATTCTTCCTTTAATGTTTATTATTTTTACGAGTTTCATTAGTTGCTCCTTATAATTTTAAACGAAAGAATATCAGTTCTGGTTATACATCTTGTAAAAGCCCATAAATGCTTCCATGTGATTGGAAAAAATCCTTAAATCTTCAGGGCTTTCAACTTGTTCGATCCCCTCTCGAACATGGTTGACAAAACTTTGTGACACCAGATTTCTTCCCTTTGCATAGGCTGTTTTAGCAATAACCATGTGAACTTGGGGCAGAATCAAGTTCCAGTCAGCGTCTTTTGCCTGAGCCAGCGTGTTGAGTCGTAAAATCTCATCAAAAAACTTCCGCAACTGGGTTCCTTTATTTGTTTTTGATGTGGCTTCACCACTGATTTTCAAGGCAAACGCTTCTGCCTGTTTCGAGAACAACTCTGGATCAAGTTTTTTCTCTGCGCGATCTTTCCATAATTCAATAGTCATGGTTTCCTCCGATTATTTTACTAAATAACGACATCATTTATTGGCTGGTTGACTGTTGCGGCTAAAGCCGCACCTACAGTACCTGCAAGTAATAAAAAATACCGTTTTTCATCGTTTATCGTACAAAAGATGCCACAACGGTATTCTGACTGCTGCTCCATATTTATCCATCCAGGCTGCCATCATGCTCACATCCTGTACAGCCCGGCTTCGCTCTTCATTTTTGAGCGAGGACTTAATATTTCGCTGAACTGAATAACCAAACATGGCTCGCCATTTCATGGCATCCAGATCATCCATATAAACATCGCCTCCCTTGGTGGCGATCTTTTCCCTTTCCGCCAATGTAATCAGATGATTAAAGCGGTACATCATGCTGCTGCTGATATACTGTTTATCCAGCCAGCTCTGCATGGCATCCCTGTTTTCAAGCAATGCCTTAAACTCTGTCCATTTTACTGTCTGACCAAACATGGTTACACTGTTTTTCTTTCGCCCCTCGGCATACTCAGCATCCTTGGACTGCTCAAGCGCCTCTTCTGCTGCCTGTGCCAGTTTATCCACAGGAACGTGGGATTTATGCAGGGTGATTCCTGCTGAAAAGGTAATATCACCATTTCCGCACACATATTCAGCAAAACGCTCTTGCAAATAGGTGGCAAGGTAGGCCATTCTGTTCCATGGGCCGATAAGGAAAAGATCATCTCCACCGGCAAATACGGTATAAACGTCCTTAAAGTTGTCACTTCCGGCAAGAAGATTGGGCAGATAAATGGAAAAGAAACCATCCAGCTGTCTGCTGAGCGTTGCCAACCGGGACAGGGTAAATCGTTTTTCCGGTAACCCGCAGCCCATGAGCAACCCCAGATTGTCCACATCCGCCTTGAGTACACCAATGGCCTCGGTGCCGGATACACATTTACCGGCGCTGTTTCTGGTTTTGGCCTTGAGTGCTATATGGGTAAATGTTTTGGGTTCGCCACGGTTAATCTGGTCAATCAGTTCAAGGGTTTTTTCTTCTGTCCGTTTCCCTTCAAGCAGACAATCGTCATCCTCATCTTCTTTACGGTAGAGCGGGACATAGCCGTTCAATGGCCGCATTGTAATATCTGAAAACAGGGTTCCATCCGCATTGACGCTGACCTGCCACATTTTCAATACTTTTTTATCTGTTGCGGTATCATCTTGCAGGGCAGTTTTTTTGATGAATTTAACCTGATATTGCCCAAACAAAGGTCTGAGCAATTCCCTGGCTGACGTTGAAGGCACATCACTGTCCACTACTGCCAGCCGTTCACTTTTCACGATCCAGGTTCCCAGCATAACGTGATCCCGGCAGGTCGGGCAGGCAGAGATTGTATTATTTCCCAGTGCCGCATGATCCCTTGAGGCTTGCGCGGTTGCCGGTCTTTTACCGCATAAGGAGCAGAGAGGATGGTCGAGAGTTGCATCAAAGGCTTGCAGATAGCCGTCTATGGCTCCGCTATATTTTTCCAGATTGAGTTTCTGTTTTTTCCTGTCCTGAACTGCCTGGATATGGAGATCATGCAATTTTCCATATTCATTGCAATAGAACTGTGATGGACTGCCAGGAGTCATCGCTATTCCAAGGGATGCCTGGCCGCAGGAAACATCAAAGAGCCAGTCATTTATTTTTTCCTCGACTGTGGCAACGATTTTCCTGCTGGATTCAGTATTATGCGCCAGCAGGGTAAACTTACCGGCTGCGTTAAAAACAACAGACAGGAATGAGAGTCCAAGTTCACGGCAGAGCATGTCAGCGGCAAGTTCGGAAAAAAGCGAAACAGCAAAAGACCTGCCCCGAAGAATTTTGGAACGGAATTTTTTCATCTCACCGCCTGCGGAAAAGATAAAATCCTGGATTCCGTAAAAATCTCCCGTGACGAGGAGAAACTTGTCTGGGCTACTGTCCCGAATTGCCTTTTCGTTCAGACTATCATTCTCACGATGATAAGCATACAAGGCCGACGCAAAGGCTGCTGTGGTTCTTGCATGGTCGTACAGAGAAACGTCATGGATAACATCACCAACCCTTGCCGCCGGAATCATTGCTGTGCAGGTCAACAGCAGTGAATCAAGATGATTGATCCAAAGCTCAATATCTGTATCCTGATGCTGCAATTTGCCGAGCTGATTGGCAAAGGAATCAAACAGAATTTGGTATTCTCTGGCAGCTTCACCTTGCAGACTTTTTTCGGTCTGGCGTAAAGGAAAAACAGAGCCGGATGACAAGGGGGCAAGTGGATACCGGTATTGAAAGTCGCTGCGCTGCTCATAATCCGCCATTCTGTCCACGCCAAGCCCTTCAAAAAGTGGCAGCAAGCGGGTCTTTTTGAAATTTTGAAAGGCTATTTTTTCTCCATCATCAAAGGTCGCCCTGTCGAGACCGGAGCTGATCCTGTCTGCCTGGGTAACAAGCCATTGCATTGCGGTTTCAGGCTTATGATGCCCTGCTGCAAGATTGATAAAACTGTCCCCGTCACCCCAGCCAGCCTTGTTGAGCTGTTTTGGTAATTTATCTGCAAACTGCTCTATGAATGCGGCAGTGTAAAGGGCATGAATATGTGTATGCCGGTTATTGTAAAATGGCTGATACTGGCCTGCATTGTCATTGGCGTATTGTTTGGGGATATCAATTGATCCCTGGGCAAATTTACCAATATCGTGCAGGAGTCCGGCAAGGGCTATTTTTAATACTGTTTGTCCCATTTATGTTCCTCCTTATTACTTTTACTTCTTTGAATTTATGAATTTATTATTTCAATTGTACTGAAATCTTTCCCAACCCAAAAGCAGTCTGCTTACCTACATTCACCTGTTCGCAATAGCGAAGGATCGGCATAAACTCTGTAAGATCTCCAGTGTAAACGGCAACGCCGTCAAGCCCACTGAGTGATACCTTGCAATGCTGCCGGTTAGACCAGCGAAAGAGTTGCTGCCAGCGGATCTGCGATTCCTGAATTTTAATCTGCCCTGCCCTTTTTACGATCCCTGTATAATCAAGATCAGGTTCGCCATTGCCATAGGCATCTTCAAGGGCGGCTATCCGACGGAGACATGCCCGAATCAGAATATGAAACGGCAAAGCACGATTGAGCTTGTTTCCCTGTTTCAAACGTAGCGGTGTATGCAGCGTAACATGCAAGCAGTGTATGTCATCTATACCAATGGTATCAAGTTTTATTCTCATTATTTTATCAACCTGATGTAAAACAGCGTCATTAGCTGCATAAATGGAATCTCCATTGGCAGTGATTTTTTGCAGAGTAAATTTGCCCAAACCGTGTTTGCTACCTGTGCCGATCCCGGATTCACCCATGAGCTGCACCGCATAGACAATATGCGGCAAGAGTTCATTGGCCCGATCAAAAAGTTGCAGGGAAAAACTGAAGGTATTGCCTGCCTGTTGGACACCGGCAACAAACCCCGGCTGCAAAACAAAGGGATGAGGTCGGGCATTAATGGTACGGCCATCCCCAACCCGGTATTGTTCCGTCTCAAATATCCAGGCATAGGCACATTGCTCACGGAGCAGACAACCAGTGCATTGCTGCCGTCTGAGGGCACAGCTTGTTTTTTTCAATGCCCAGCCCATGGCTCCGCGCAGGGTGGAACCGAGATAGCCGGGGAGCCTGGCCTCGGTTTTAAATTGACAGTGAAAGGTGTATGTTTGTGCTTTTATGGTCATATTTTTTTATTCTGTTCTTGTGCGCAAGCTCCAGCTTGGGTACTTTCCCTGGAAGCTGAAGCTTCCAGACTGGGTTCCCAAGCTGGAGCTTGGGAACCAGAAACATTATTCAACATGAAAGGTGAATCATGATATTTTCCAATTCCCTAAAATACTGCTGACCTTTTTCCTCGATATCATGTTCCATTCCTGACCTGCCGGTCCAGGCATGGTCAAAGCCATTCCGGTATTTCTTCAAGCCATTAAACAGATCGTTCATTTTTGATAAAAGCTCACTGTTCTGTTTATCACGGTAAACCGGTTCCATGACCTTGATGAAATTCTCTCCCCCGGGATCAATAGGAGAGTGAAAATCCCATTTCTCTTCTTGAATGGAGAGCATTGCCGGAAAACGTTCTGCAAAACGAAGCCGCGACTCTTTTCGATACTTCTTTTTTTTCTTTCCTTTCTTTTCCTGCCATTCTCCCAGAAAAAGGACTTCGAGTCTTTGTTTTGCAAACATATCAGCAACTGAAACCAGGAATTCCCGCATGGCTGTAAATGCCTGCATGTAAAAATCATGTTGTAACAAAAGGTTGACAACTTCAAGCTGGTGTTCAAAATAGCGTTTGTCATAAAGTTTACTGTTTTGTAAATTTTCCCTTCCAAGCGATATGAATTTTTTCTCTGCTATCTGCAAAAGAAGTCTTCCGGCAGGAGTAGATTGTTTAGATTCCCGTACCCTCTTAATCTGTGCCAAAACATTGTTTGCTTCAGCATCAATATTATTTATATCAACATTTCTGACCCGTTCTGTGATTCCCAGAAATGCCTTAATCAATTTCTTGTCACTCAGTTCTGGTAACTGTTTTGCATGGCTTTGTTCAGCAGCAAGAGCAAGCGGTCTGGCATCGGCTCCTTCGGTCAACCTGTTGATCCCATCAGTCCAGATATTGATATCGTAGAATTTTCGCATATCAACAATAGGAGACTGTTCTTTATTCTTCTCATAAGCACCATAGAATACATGCTCCAGCTCGACCCCTTTAGTTTTCTGTAAAAAATTCAACGCCGTAGAAAAAACGATGGGAATTGAACGGTATCCATGGGTTAAGTCAACAGTCAGTTGATCTCCCTGGTTAATCTTTGCAAGAATTTGTTCAAACCATTTCCATTGTCCCTCTGATGACATGTCTTCATGAAGTTCAACTGGTATGGGGGTTACGCCAAATTGCTTTAAACCAGCGGATAATGCCTGGAAATGCTTTTCCTTTGAAGGATTGGTGACAAAAATTAACGCTATCTCAGGCCGATTCTCTCCTAACAATTCAAACTCTGCCACCTGAACAAACTTGTTTTTATGTGAAAGTTGACCATGCAGCTCATATACAGCTTCCTTATAATCACCCAACCCCAGAAAACTTAAAAACACCTTACGCATAACCTTCTCCTTCATTGACCATATTGTCGAAATCGAACATGCTGAAACGTGTGTGTCAGTTGCACACTGCCATTGTCTAATAATTTCTCAACTGCCTGTCGCTCTGTTGTTGAGTAGACGGGTATTACACCATGAGCTCTGGCATATTGCACCACCAGATAACAGGCTCCAAAATCACCTTGAACCAAAATAAAATCCCCTTCAGCCATGTTGCTGTCAATCCACTTATAGACCGGTGTCAGAAAATCGTTGATGCTTGCCGGTTCTGGCGGAATATTTGCCCAGAGCCGGGAAATATTCGATGGTGGTTCGTGGATTTTATGCACTCCCGGTTCCTGTATGGCATGTTCGGCCTGGGTGGCGGTTAGAGAGTGATTGAACAGTAAGAATAAATCAGCCATTGGTGTTGTTCCTGTTAACGGGTTAAAAATATTTTTATTTTGTTGATAGTTGGTTGTATTTGTATGGTTTTGTATATCCTTACGGTCACGTCATTTATTTTTTCGTTTTTTTTATTTTTTATATACGGGATTTTTTTGCCGCAGATTATCGCAGATGATGCGCAGATTTTTTTGTTTTTTATCTGCGCTTTTCTGCGTAAATCTGCGGCAAAATATGTTCATGAACAATTCCTATGCTATGAGCCTAATTCGTTTGACCATTGTGGAAATCGGGATTCCAGCCACAAAATAACACTCTTTACCGGTAACTCCCTGAACCGTCAGAATCGGGGCAAAAATCCAGGAACAGGCAAGAAGCATTTCCGGGTCAGCGTCCGGCAGCCAGCGGCTGACAATATCCTCCGCCGTGAAAGGGCAATACTCTCTTTTACGATCCTGGCTGAGCAATAGTCCGGACAGTAGATGTTTTACCAGTAGTTCAGTCAGGTTGTTTTGGCGGGCAGATGCGGTAATTTCAGAGAGAATGGATTGGGTCGGCACACAATCGGGAGGAGGTTCACGCAACAGATACATAGCTGTATTTGGCGAAAATCGCAGTACTACAGAGAGCTTTTTCCAGTGGTCAGCCTTTGGATTAGTTAGGTTTTTCAGGTTCTTTAGGCGAGAGCGATTATCAGACGATAATAATACGGGCAATGAATTCCCCCTGTTCCATATTTTCACCCTGCAGATCAATCGAAAAAACAGCCCAGAACACACCGTCTTTTGCGCCGGATTGACCGGGTAACGGCGGATGAAACGTATCCCCGCATTTCCAGCCCAAAACAGATCCTTTCGGGATATATCGCTGTTGTTTTCTTCCTTTTGAAGAACAAGGACAGAGAAGATGACCGGCAGGGAAACATTGAAGAACAAAAACAGGGTGGGTATCCAAGTCCGGTCTCAGGGTAGCAGGAAATTTTTGATCGGTATACTGGCATCCTTCATTTTCCAGTTGACACTTTTTGCGGCTAAAGCCGCACCTACAATCTTGCCCTTTACCGTAGGTGCGGCTTTAGCCGCAAATTTGTCCACCTGGCAACCAGGTGAAAGTGTCAACTACTTTAACATCTATATGAAGGATACCGAGCTAAGATAAAAAAACAGATCAACGACCGTCAACCGTTTTTCCCATAGCAGTTTACAGGACAATGCAGTAATTACAGACCATGCTTACCGATAACCCCATCCAGCCAAAAACATCCTGCAACCGTTGCGGTTCCTGTTGCAAGCAGGGCGGCCCGGCTCTGCATACCCAGGATAAAGAGCTTGTTATTAATGGATTTTTACGAATTGACGACCTGATTACCGTACGCAAGGGGGAACTTGCCCTACAACCGCTGGTTGACGCACCGCAGCCGGTAACAGAAGAATTTATTAAGCTTCAGGGACAGGGCAATGACTGGTGCTGCCGGTTTTATGACCATCAGGCGGCGGGCTGTACTATTTACGACCACCGCCCTGTGGCCTGTGGTCTGCTGG